>NZ_CP019914.1:3000000-3189639 GCF_002214805.1 Brachyspira hampsonii
ATTTTTAATTAACTTTTTTATAAAAACTCTAAAAAATCATTTGACATTGGAGTATACTCTAATGCTATAATACTTCCAAAATTAGTAAAACAAAATGAGGTGTTATAAAAAATGAGTAAAAGAGTATTAATAATATCATCCAGTCCAAGAAAAGGAGGAAATTCTGATACATTATGCGATGAATTTTTAAGAGGTGCTGAAGAATCCGGACATAAGGCTGAAAAGATATTTTTAAAAGATAAAAATATCGGTTATTGCGAAGACTGCGGAACTTGTTATAAAAATAATAAGCCTTGCGTACAAAAAGATGATATGAAAGATATATTGGATAAAATACTTGAATCTGATGTAATAGTAATGGCTTCACCTGTATACTTCTATACAATGAATGCTCAAATGAAAACATTTATAGACAGATGTGTTAGCAAATATTTAGAAATTAAAAATAAAGATTTTTATTTTATTGTATCGGCAGCTACAGAAAATGAAAAAGAAATGCTCAGAACCATTGACGGATTCAGAGGATTTTTAGATTGTTTGGAAGATGTAAGAGAGAAAGGAATGATATTGGCGTATGGTGTTTGGAATAAAGGAGAAATTAAAGATAAAAAATTTATGCAGGAAGCATACAATATGGGATTAAATGTTTGATTATTTAATTAAAAAATAATTAAATAAATCTTTTGAGGACTGTAAAGTGAGTGATATAATTTATTCTGATTTTAATAATAATATGAAAACTAATTATATGTTTTCTAATAAATATCTTATAAAATTATTTGTTCCTCTTATTATAGAGGTATTTTTAGAATATTTAGTTGGGCTTATAGATTCTTTGATGGTTGCTAGTGTAGGGGAGTCTGCTGTATCCGCTGTATTTTTAGTTGATTTTGTAATAGCATTTCTTATAAGTATATTTGCTGCTATTTCTGCAGGAGGGGCTGTTGCAGGCGGACAATATATAGGGGCTAAGAATATAGAAAAAGCAGATGATTCTATTAATCAGCTTATAAGATTTTTATTATTATTTTCTATGGCTGTAACATTAATTATATATTTATTTAAAGATTCATTATTTGGAGCATTATTCGGAAGTATTACCGATGAAGTTAGAAATGAGGCAAATATTTATATGCTGATAGCAGCAGCTTCAATACCATTTTTAGCTATTTATAATGGCGGAGCTTCCATGTTCAGAACTATGGGAAATTCAAAAATATCAATGAAGATTATGATATCTATGAATATATTAAATGTTATAGGAAATGCTGTTTTAATTTATATATTTAAAATGGGCATAGCAGGGGCGGCAATATCTACATTGATTAGCAGAATAGGTTCAGCATTGATAATTATAATTTTGGGATTAAATAAAAATAATCTTATATATATAAAAAATAAAATCATATATAAAATGGATATTCAAACTATAAAAAGGATATTATCTGTAGGAATACCTTATGGTATAGAAAACGGAATGTTTTATTTGGGAAGATTATTGATACTTAGTTTAATATCTACATTTGGTACAGCATCAATAGCGGCAAATTCTGTTTCTACTCTTATCGCTAGTTTAGAGGTTCTTCCGGGTATGGCTATAGGCTTGGGACTTACAACTGTTATATCTCAATGCGTAGGTGCCGGCGATTATAATCAAACCAAATATTATACCAAAAAAATAATAGCTATTATTTATGTATCTCAAACTATAACTAGTGCTGTTATGCTTGCAATTTTGCCTATAATACTTAATATATATCATTTATCCGCTGAGGCTACGGGATATACTTATAAATTATCATGGTATCATGCTATTATGATGATTATATGGCCATTAGGATACTCTTTGCCCGTGGTATTCAGAGCTTCAGGAGATGCTAAGTTTCCTATGATAGTTGCTTCAGTTTCAATGGTGTTATGCAGAATAGTATTAGCTTATGTATTTGCATTATATTTTAAAATGGGTATGGTTGGCACTTGGATAGCAATGTTCTTTGATTGGATAGTAAAGGCTGTAATATTTACATTCAGATATTTAAGCGGTAAATGGATAAAGTTTCAATATAATTGATTTAAAACTACAGGTATGTATGCTATACCTGTAGTCAAAAAAACTTTATGCCAAAAATTATTTTAATTTTATAAGTTTCAAATCAACTGCTATCATAAACACACAAGGTAAAAATATCAATGTTATTAATGTTGAGAATATAAGTCCATAAGCTAAACTCATAACTATAGGTACTATCAAATCAGCATCTCCTCCTATACCATAAACTGTAGGCATCAATCCTCCAACTGTAGTTACTGTAGTTAAAAATATTGGAAGAAGTCTTTGAGTAGCTCCTTCTACTATTGAGTCGAATGCAAACTTTTTAGGATTACTCAATGCTTCTGTATCAGTTTTTCCAGATTCTATTATTTTGTTTATCAAGTCTATCATTATGATGCCGTCATTAACAAGTACACCGCATAACCCTACAATACCTATAAAACCTATAAATGACATAGGCATACCATGAACATAAAATGCTATGAATACCCCTGTTAATGTAAATGGTATTAAAAACATTATCATTAAAGGCTGAGCAAATTTTTTGAATTGAAGTAATAATATTAAGTATATTAAAACTATTGCTATCAATAATGTAACTGCAAGTCCGTCTAAAGCTCCTACTGTTTGATCGGCTTCTCCTCCGAAACCTATTATAACACCGGGATATCTTTGACTTATATCTTTAAATTTATTTTGTACAGCAAACATTACTTGTATAGATGTGTTTTGTCCCTGAACTAGATCTGCATTGATAGTAATACATCTTTGTCCGTTATAATGCCTAATAGAAGATACTCCATTTGTTTCAGTTATACTTGCAACATTTTTTAAATAAAGCAGTCTGTTGTAAGTGTTTGGTATTACAAGATTATTAAGTACATTCGTATCATATATATAATCTCTGTCAAGCTGAACTCTAAAGTCTAATTTATAATCAAGTTCCTGTATTGAAGTTGCAACTGCACCGCTGTATGCTGTTCTAAGTTCATTAGCAACATTTGCAACATTCATACCTAATTTAGCTATTTCATCATAATCAAATAATACTCTTAATTCATTCTTACCAGACTTATCATCATCATAATAGTTTATGACTCCATTAAGACTAAGCAAATATGCTTTTACCTCATCTCTCACTTTTCTAGTCTGATTTAAATCATTCCCTACAATTTTTATATCTACAGCTTTTCCAGGATCCATAGGAAGTTTAACTGATACCATCAAAGCATCTAATTCTTCTCTTAAACTTGTTTTTTCTAATTCTCTGTTTATATTATCCATTATATCATAAGCTGTTTTTTTTCTTTCTGTAGACGGTATAAGATAAACTGTAATTCCTGCAAGATTTGCTGATTCTTCTGAAATATCAACTATATTTTGATTAACCTGTTTTCCAACAATGCTATTAACTGCTATTAAGTTTTCAGCATCAACAGACTTATATATAACATTTTCTATTTGCTCAACATACTTCATAGTGTTCTTTATAGAGTTTCCTATTCCTGAATCAATATTTATCATTATACTGTCAGAACTTGTATCGTATATAAGTATAAATTTCTGCAAACTATCTTTAGCTAAAAAGAATGAAAATATTAAAAGAACTATAAAAAATAAAACTACTAAATATCTGAATTTCAATAAAATTTTTAATGCCTTATTAAAAGGATTTTTCATAGCATTGAATAATTTTTCTTTATCAAAATCTAATGGATTTTTTATTTTTTTTAGGAAATTAAATTTAGAATTTTTTTTAGTTTTATCCTGTAAATTATTAGGTAGAATAAATATAGCCTGAAATAAACTTGCAATCAAAGCTACAACCACCACTTTAGGAAAAGGTGCTATAAGTTTACCTACAACATCTTTAGTAAGAAGCATAGGCATAAAGGCCACAACAGTAGTCATAGTAGCAACCATTATAGGGCTTACAACATCTTTTACAGCCTCTACAGTACCATCAAGTCCTGTCTTACCAGCCTTTTGGAAATCGTATATATTTTCACATACTACAATGCTGTTATCAACAACCATTCCTATAACTGTAATTATTCCTGCAAGTGATATTATATTAAAAGTTAAATCAGAAAAATGTATGTATGAGAAAGTGATAAATATTACAACTATCATTCCTATGCTTGTAAATAATGCACTTTTGAAATCTAAGAATATTAAAAGAACTATCAATATTATAATGAAACCAAATATTAAATTACTAGTTGCAACATTAGTAAGAGCTAACACCATTCTTGAAGTTTCTCCAATAGTTGTAACTTCGATATTTTCAGGTATTAAATTTTGATTATTTTTAAGAAAAGCATTTATATTTTCTGTAGTTTTTACTATATCAGCATTTTCTTTTTTTAATATGCTTAATGAATATCCTTCTAGGCTGTTTATTCTTACATATATAGATTTTTCAACAAAACCGCTGTTTACCTTTGCCAAATCCTGTATCCTTACTCTCTGCCCATTGAAAGTAGATCTTACAACAACATTAGTAGCCTCTGAAGGATTTTCAAATTGTCCCATTGTTACTATTGTTTTTTCTTCTTCATTTTCTTCTAAATCCATATAAATAGGCTTTTTTAAATCTCCGCTTGTAGCCCTTATATTTCTTGCAGAAAGTGAATTGACTATATCAGTAAGAGAAATATAATATTCCTGCAGTTTTTTAGGATCAGCGAGTATTTTTACTTCAGGGTCTGTTCTTCCCTGCACCCTTATATCCGCAACACCATCAACATATTTTAATTTTCTTTCAAGTTCTTTACTGAAGTCGTATAAAACTTTTTCATCTCCTTCAAATCCTTTTTTAAAATGCACTCCTATATTATATATGGATGTAAGTTTTGGATTTATATCAGTTATTTCTATAGTTTCAACTTCAGCAGCCATGTCTGGTACATTCTGCATTTTTCTAAATATATCATCTTTAGCTTTGCTTGTATCAATTTCCATATCTAACTGCACGAATATAATAGCAGCATTTTCTGTTATTATTGAAGTAAATTCATCTATTCCTGATATAGTTCTTAATTGATCTTCTATTTGTATAACAGCATTTTGTTCTACATCTAACGGCGAAGCTCCCGGATAAACAACTTGTAAAATCATTAATTCTAAATCGGTTGATGGGAAAGATTCTTTGTCTATGTTATAGTATGAATATAGACCTATCATAATAGAAACGAATATTATGATATTTACAAGCATTCTGTTATTTGCAAAAAAGTATATTAGATTTTTCATTATCCTATAATTCCATGTTATATATTATATACTATAGTATATCAAATTTTATTATGAATTTATACTTTTATAGAAAAAATTACTAATAAATAATATTAATTATAAAGATATTTGACATGTAGACCTAAATAAGACTATTTTTATAGACATAAATATCATATTGTTGTTTATTATAAAATTAATTTACATTTTTTATTAAAATATTTGTAATTATAAATATAAATAGTTTACATTTTATTATATTATAATATAATATATAAAGGTCTATTAATATTTTTAATTTACCAAAATCTAGGACATTTTATATGAAAAGCAGTTCAAATAAAAATAATGCCAGAGTAAAAAAAACAAAAAAATTGCTTGAAGATTCTCTTGGTGTTTTATTAGAAGAAAAACCTTTTGAGGACATAAGAGTAATTGATATTTGTGCTAAAGCTAATATGCATAGAAGTACTTTTTACACTTACTATAATGATAAATACGAATTATTAAAATCTAAATTAGATGAATACGAGGCTAAATTTTTAGAAGATTTGAAAAGGTATAAAATAGCAAATAAATTAAAAGATTCGCATGTAGATATAATGGAAAAAATACTGCAGTATTTTTATTTAAATAGAAAATATTTGAAAATAATATTTCAGAATAATAAGGACGGAAGTGTTACAAATATTTTAAGAGAATATTTAGCTTCTTATGTAATAGAAGGTATAAAAGATTTTAAGACCATTCGCCCCGACAAAGAGAATGTTATAAGAGTTATGGTTAGTTTTTATTCTGGGGCATTTATATCCGTTCTTACAGATTGGATACTTAATGATTGTTTTATATCTGTAGAAGAATTGGCTTCTTATATATCAGATATTATTATGCAAAGAGTTTTTTCTGAATAAAATTATTTTTATAGTCAAATTTTTTTATTCTTAATTATATATTTCCGATAATATATTAAAAACATATTTTACATTTGTATTTTTTATTTGATTTATATATAGTAGGAGAAAAAATATGAAGAGAATAATTTTGTTTGTATCTTTATTCGTTTTTTCATTTAATTTTTTAAATGCACAAAACATAACAAAAGAAAGTGATTATTCTAAAAATTGGGCTAGTTTTATTTTTAGAAAAACTATAGATATGAAAGGGGCTTTATATGAAGGAAGACCCGGCGGAGATTTAGAATTGGTTTCAGGAAGATCGCCTCTTTTTCTTGTGAAAATTTATAAATTTATGGGTGCAAGATCAGATCAGCATGCTTATTATACTCATCAGGTGCCTATATCAATGTTTTATGATAATGCTCCGGCTTTGGGTGTAAATTTAGTTGAGGGCTATTCTATAGAAGGCGGAAAAATAATGAGATATTCAAAATATATAAAAAGCTATCAAGGTAAGTTAGATTCTTGGAAAAAAGCCAACTCTACTTTTACAAATGAAAGATGGGTAGCAAATGCAGATGCCGATTGGGGTTCTTATCCTGTACCTCAGCCGGAAGATGTTAACTGGGCTGACGGAGAGTATGCAGGAGAGTTATATTAAAAAATATAATGTCATATATTTCTATTATATTAGTTATATTATTAGTTTTGACTGTTTTATTTTTTATTAATAATAATACCATTGTATCTTATGATAATGCTTGGATTAAGTTAGTAAAAAATAGAGTAGTGAAGGAAGAAGATAGATATTACACTTTTAAAGAAGATGGTGTGCTCATTATAAATAAAAAGAAGGTATTAAATTTTATTCATGCCAAGCATGATAATATGGCAGTTTACAGCAATACAGATTATTTAAATAAATTCATGCTTGTTTTTTCCGGATATCCATCTATAAAGGTAACCTTTATGGAAGGATATATAGTTGAAAATAACAAATTGTATTATACCTATGCATATAAATCATCTTATTATACTAAACTCAATAAATGGATGAAGCTTAATGGAGTTTTTGAAGATAAAGAAAATTGGGCTGCCAAAAAAAATGTTAAATGGAATACTTTTCCTTGTCCTCAGTCATCAGATATAAATTGGGAAAAAAAAGCTATGATAGGAATTTTATCATAAGAGTCAATTTTTTTAAAATAAATATTACAATTCTATCAATATATTGTTATATATGTAAGTATATTGAATATTTTTTTTATTTGTTATACTTAATAAAATTAATTATTATTTAAGGAGAATTATATGAGTTTAAATATAGAAGATAAAGGAAAAGTTAAAGTTGTAAGTTTAGTTGGTAAATTAGATGTTAATTTATCTGTATCTATTGAATCTGAGTTGGAGCAATTAGTAGAGTCTGGTTCTATTCATTTGATATTAGAACTATCAGGAATTGAATATTTAAGCTCAAGCGGCATAAGAGTATTTATTTCTATAATGAGAAAAATTAAAGATAAAAATGGAAGATTAGTATTAGCATGCGTTCCAGATATAATCAAAAAAATATTAAAAACAGTAGAGTTAGAAGATCTATTTGAAGTATATGAAAATGTAGATGATGCAGTAGATTCATTTTAATATTTTATATTGATTTTATTTGTTTTTTTTGTATAATAATTTATATGTTTTTAGTTTTATAATAAATTATTATATTGGCAGAGTATGAGATTAAAATGTTATGTGAAATTTAAAATATTAGTTCTCTTTTCTTTTATTTTATTTGCTTGTGCATCGAGTCAGAAAAATACTGATTCGGCATTTGACAGCAGACCCTTTTTAAAAGAATATAAAAAATATTCTTTAACATCTGGAGAGGTAAATCCGGCATTAGATGCTGTAATTGATAGAGAAGGTACTTGGATTTATTATTCAAGGGAAAATGCCGGAAATACTGATATTTTTGCTGTAAATTCATATACTCTTGAAACTTATAGATTAACCAGAAGCCCCGGAATAGATACATCCGTTTCTACTGATGATAAATCTAAATATATAGTATTCTCTTCTACTAGAGATGATGCTTTCGGTGATATATATTTATATAAACTTTATAATTTCGGAATAAGAATTTCTAAAAATAATTTAGAAAATTTGGAGCAGAGTATCATAAGACTTACAGATTATAAAGGTTATGATACTGATCCTGTGATTTCTCATAAAGGTAATTCTATAGCATTTATTTCAGATAGGGACGGAGGAGTTAAAAAACTCTTTACTGTAAAGCCTAATGGTAAAGATGTGAAAAAATTATCTGATATTGAAGCTAGTTCTCCTGTATTTTCTTTTGATGATACAAAAATAGCTTTTATAACTTCTAAAGTTGGAGATATGTATTCTCAATTAGCTATATTGGATTTAATTCCTAATACTAATAATCAGACTAATTTAACTATACTTACCGATACAAAAACATTTAAATTTAACCCTACATTTTACAATGATGATACTATTATATTTTTTGAAATAGAAAAAGATTCTGACAGAGACGGAAATTTAACCTATTATGATAAAAGACGCTTGATGTCTTATTCTTTGACAACTCATCAATATTATATTTTATCAGAAGATACTCAATTAACTACTTTCAATGTAGCTTATCCTTCAGCTTTAGTTGGAGCTTATGTTGTTAGTGAAGACGGTACTAGTATAGTAACAATGGGTTCTACAAAAGAGTATTTTATAAAAGATGATAATTCTGCCGCTATGTATAATAGTTTTGTGGAACTTCCATACAATAGGAAAGTAGATGTTATAGAAAGATTTGCTGAATATTTCCCTTTTTCTGAAGATCAGAACAATGTTGCTAAGGCATATTTTAATATGATGATATCATCATATACTAATAATAATATTAAAGAATATAATAATACTAAAAAAGTATTAACTTCTGAGTATTTAGAAACATTTCCGGGATTTTTAACATCAAAAATAGATGAGAGTTTTGACACTAATAATAATTGGTTTGATATAGAATCTTATACAAATGAATACTTTATTACTAATACTGATTTGGAGATGACAAATTTAATAGCTTGGTCAGGATATATATCAGCTAATGAAAAATATAAAACTGATAAGAATAATGAAGATACATTTACAATTCTAAGCGAAATTCTTAATTTGAATATTGATAAAGATTTATATTTGCTTGCAGCTAAATTATACGCTCATTCAGTTGAAGATAATGGTTATAAATACCCAGAAGATGAAGATATTTATAATACTCCTTATAAAAGAAAAGATTTATTATTTTCAGACAGATTGGAGATTGCAAAAGATTTCATAAGAGATTCAAAGATTTCTTATAATCTTATAATAGAAAATGCTCATCCTTATGCTCCTTTAGCTGTAGCTGCGAGACTTATATATTTAGACGGACTTATACTTTCAAGAAATTATGATGATGCTACTAATTTATTTAATCCTTATATTGAATCTAAAAATGATATAATGCTTGCATTGGGATATTATGCAAATGCTAAGGTACTTATGGCTCAGAAAGATGATGGATCTTATGCTTTGTTTAAAGAGGCTTTAAATTCCGGAGGAAAAAATTTTGATTCCACTTATGAAGCTCAGTATTGTAAAACTACATTAGCTGATTATTATAAATCTTTAGCAGATAAAGCATATAATGAGGGAAAATATGCTGCTGCTTATGAAAATTATAATGAAACTTTAAAATATAATCCTAATGATACTTCAGCTTCTTCAAGGGTTATAGAGAGCGGACTTAGAGCTTATAGTACTATAGAATCACTTGAAGAAACTATACTTGAGCGGGAGAGAAATATTTTATCAACTAGATATTCTTCTCATGAGGCACATGCCGAACTTGCAAATGCTTATTACTATTTAGCTAATAGATATTATGGTATAGCTGTATCCAAACAGTATAGTCCTGAACGCTATGTTGTCAGTGAGAAAAAAAGGGAAGACGGATTTTATTTGTATTTGAATAAGGCTTTTGATACCATAGTTGAAAAGGCTGTATCATATATTAATTTTGCAATATTCCTATATCCTGATGAAGAAAATTATTATGTAAAAAAATCTGAGATGCTTACATTTGCTCAGGCTTTAAGGATGCAGGTGCTTCAAGATGAAAAAATATATAAAAGCGTAATAGAATTAGTACCAGCTTATAAAGATAATGCTGTTACTAATGGCACATATATGGGTTATAATATGCTTGCATTCCAAACTCAGAATTTGGATTCTGAAATTATAGATTCATTAATAATGGCAAAAAGTAAAGTAAGAACTAAACCTAGTACTATATCTATAATGCTTGCTAATTCTTATTTGATAAATGGAAGGTATTCGGATGCTGTTAATGAATATAAAGAAGCAGAAAGTTTACTTAATCAAATAGGAACTGATAAGAGCAAGGCTTGGTATCATTTCTTTTATGGTTATTCTTTATGGATGAATAATGATATAAAAGGAGCTTATAGAGAATATGATAAGGCACGGGCTTTATTTGAAAAATTAGGCGATAAGGAAAGTGTATATAAAATAGTTGGATATACTTCGATTGCTGCTATAGAGCAGGAAGATTATAATAAGGCTATAGAGTCTTTATTAGAAAGAGATGAACTTACAAAAGATGATTTTAATAAAAATGAACTTAATCAGCTTTTACTTGCTGCATGTTATTTAAAATTAGAAGATTATAATAATGCCTTACTATATTGCGATAGTGTAAAAGCTAAAATAGATAGTTTGGATTCTTCAGTTTATACTCCTAATTATGTTAGTATAACTTTGTATGGGGCAAATATTAATGTTGTAAATTTAGGACTTGCATCATTTGGAGGATATATACCGGGAGAGCCTTTAAATGTAGATAAACAGCAAATGCTTTATTCTATATATCAGGAATTGTATGAGAAGATGGGAAGATATTCGGAAGCTAGAGAGGCTTTATCTTCATACCGTAATTATATTATTCAGGATAAACCTAAAAAATCTATTCAGCCTTTAATGCTTGCTACATATTACAATAATGAAGGCTATCTTTATTACAGACAGGGAGATCAGTCCAATTCCATAATGTCTTTTAAAACTTCTATAGAAGAATATCAGAAAACTTTAGATGAAAAAACTTTGGCTGATAATCCTAGTCTTAAGTATGAAAATGCAGAAAATGATGCCAAAAACTATTTAAGTTTATCATCTTTATATTTAAGGTATTTATCGGAAAATGATTTAACTTCTATTAAAAGAGAGTTCTTTATAGAGTTATTTAATACCACTAAAACACTTCAGATACTATCTACAAATAATGTTGTGAGTACAAAAGACAGATTATTATTGTATTCTCATATAGCTGCTTTCAATTATATAATGGCATTTAAACTTACAGCTGATAATAGTGTTAACTATAGAAAAAAACAATCAGATGATCCTACAGATATGAGAAATCATGATGTAAATGTACAGAGATTGTCTATGCTTAAAGATGCTATAGATAGATATAAATATATTTTATCATCTAACTCTAATTTCCCAGTGGATTTAAAAACTGAAATTATTATAAGATATAATTTAGCTAAGGCTTATGAATTAGCAGGGTATATAGAAGAAGCAGCAAGAGAATATATGTCTGCATTCTCAAAGGCTCAGACTTCTGCATTTGCTGTTGAAGAAATTGCAATACTTACTACTTTGATTGATTTCAGCTCTAAATACAGAAACAGGTATCCTGATAGTTTGGATTATCCTGTGCAGTATGTATTTAGAATATTAAAGAGATTAAGAGAAAGTGTATTTATGATAACATTTGTAGAGGATAACAACTTTATATTAAGGCAGGCTAAATATAAAGTTATAGAGTTCTTAAAAGACAGTTATCCTGATGCTAGTATCAATATACTTGCTATGTTTGATGCTATTGATATGAGAAGAAAATTCTTAGATAAAAGACTTTATACTTTGGGTGAGAATAATTATTATCTAAGAGAATATTATAAACTTTATGAAAAGACTTTGTATTCATATCAAATGTATTTAAATTCTGTGGATACTCCTTATGATAGTAAGATGGAAGCTGCTATGCTTAAAGAAATTTCAGGATATGAAAAAGAAGCAATAGAAAAATTTTCTAATACTCCTATAGAGCCTATAGTAATATGCGATGTTAAGCCTGAAGATATTGATAAATCTATGCGTAAAGATGAGACTCTTATTTGGGATACTTATTTGGGATATAGATTTGTTAGGGAAAATGGAAGAACTTCATTCTATATGCAGACCAATGATATGCCTAAAACTAAAAACTATGTTACTCATATAGGATTCAGACCTATTGTTATAAGCAATAAAAATATTTTTGTAAGAGAATTATATGATTCAACAGAATATATGCTTCCTGCTAAAACTGCTTATATAGATAGTAAATTAATAGCATTCTTTAGAACTACTAGAAATGCTGAGAAAGAAATAAACAGCAGTATGACTATGGCAAGCAATACTAATTCTACTAATAATGTTTATAGTTATAATAATTTGCAAAATGACAGCAAATTAAATAATACTAATAACTTATATATGAATGTTTCTTATAATCCTGAAGAAACTAATAATGCATATTCAAATAATATATATTCAAATTCTTCAGTTTCTACAAATAGGAGAAGAAGAGGCAATTTCAGATTTATGGAGTTAAAAGATATAGCAACTAATTCTTATGTTCCATTAGTTACAGATATAACAGGGGCTAGTGCTTCTGATATATCCAATATAATGAAAAAGAATCTATATATAGTTTATTCTGATGAAGAAACTTTTACAAATAATAGAAGGGTTCTAAGAGATATAAATAATATAGCTTTAGTAGTAGGAAAAAATGGAAGAGATTCCAGAATAATGTTTTATACTAATTATTTCAGAAAACTATCATCTAATTCTCTGGAAGTTAGTATGAAAGGCTATGACAATAATATGTTTACTGTATATGGAAAGCCTGATTACAGTGTATCTTCATTGTCAAATGCTGCTTATGAATTTAAGACAAGACTTTATAATTCTTATACTTCAAGTGCTTCTCCAAGTATTAGTATGATGTCAAATGTTATTGCTTATTCTCAGAGTGATAATGAAAAGATGCTTAATTATGCTAGAATTGTTGAAGACAGATATAAAGTTATGGATACTAATACTGCTTATTTATTCTCTGAAGAAGGATACAAATTCTTTGCAAGTTCATATACAAATATAAGCGATTCTAATGCTTACAGATTTATAAAAGCAATGCTGCCTATTTATAGAAGAATGGGAGAAGATGGTGCTGTGAAAGGAGCTAATAGAGCATTGCATTTTGTTTATTTATACACTAATAATAATTATGATTTAATAGATGAATATTTTACTCCTAGAACATTATCAAGATTTTTGAAGGCTAAAAATGATCCTGAACAATCTGTAAAATATTTGAATTATATTGCAAATAGAGTTGACAGAAATAATAAAGATAAAATTTTAGAAGTTGCCGTTCTTTATGATTTAATATACGCTAAGACTCCTATTGATACAGTAACTAATTTTCTAAATAGAATGCAAAATACAAATGAAGTATTGACCGTTGCAAATACTATAATAAATACGGATGCAACTAATGAAAATGATATATTTACTACTATGAATTATATTTATGGAAATCAATATATATTTGAAACTGATACAGTATCAGAGTTTGCTGACAGATTCTATTCATTATATAAAACTAATTCTGCTTATATATACGGATTGTTAAATAAAATACGAGTTCCTGAAAGTAATTTTGATAATAATATAAAAGATGCTTATGAAATATTCTCAAACGAAAATACTAATACTATGTTTATATTCTATGCCTATGAGGATAATAAATATGCAGCTTATAGTTATGTTGTTGGAGACAGTGAAGTAAAAAAATCTATTTTAGCAGACAGAGATAAACTTAATACATATTTAAATAGCTTTACAAATGTATCCAAACCAAGAGAGAGAAGAAATTCATTAAAATCTATTCAAAGAGCTATGCTTTCATCTGATATAATTAAAGATGCTGAAAGGGTGAAAAAAATATATATAACAGGTTCTGCCGGCAGTTTATTTACTATTCCTTTTGCGTATTTAGAGGCATTCCAAAATAATGATGTTATAAAAATAAGAGAGTTCCAATATTCTCCTTTATCTATTGTAGATGTTGGTAAGCCTTCTATAAAACTTAATACAGAAACAAATTTTTATACTTCATTAGAAAGTTTAGCTGTAGAATCATTTAATGATGCCAAAGGAAAAATACCTTTAATGCATTACATAGGAATAGATACAAATAGAAATAAGCCTTATGATGATACTGATATCTTCTTATCTCCGGCTAGAAATAATGATATAAACATGTATTTAAGATCTAGAAATGATACAAAACTTTTATTTACATATACCACTAATTCTTCAGGAGATTATTATACTGTGATGAAGTATTTATATAATAATTTTGATAAAGGTATAATTGATTCATACAGATATATAAAGACATATAGAGTTCCTGTTGATACTATAAACCCAAATGACAGAGATACTTTATATATGGCTAATTATGCTTTATTTGATTATATACTCCCGGGTATACCTAGAAATTATGTTGATAAATAAATTTTACTTTATTTCTAAAAATTATCTTTTTTAGTAAAAAATATTTACTCTTTCTTGACATTTCGTTTACAATGTGTTATAATATAATTATAAATAATTAATAGAGGGGTTTTTTATGAAAAAGATACTTATTACAATTATTAGTATTTTTATAATGCAATTCAGCACTGTTTTTGCAGATTTTCATGCCGGTATAGGATTATACATACCATTAGGTGCATCCATATCACAAAGTTATCAGGAGCATAAATTAGGAGTTAATAGCAGTGATGGTGTATTGACTTCTGATGCTGGCTTTGAATGGGGTATCGGAATAACTCCGGGTATATATAATGGTTTTGATAATTATATGGGATTTTCTATAGCATTAGACATAGCTTATCATAGAGATGTTTATGCTTTTAATGAAAGCAAAGCAGCAGGAACTCAGTATCAGAATGTTAAAACAACTTATTATTTTGATACTATTAATATAGGAATACTTCCTAAGTTTAATATATATAACTTTTTTATAGGAATAGGTGCAGGAGTTAAAATTCCATTAGCCGGAGGAGAATCTACAAAAAATTATAATACAACATATAATCAATTTGAAACTTCTAATAGTTATTATACTTTAAATGATATTAAAAATAAATATCAAATGTCTGTAATTCCTTATCTTAAATTGACATTAGATTATTTATTTTTCTTTAGTGATGAAACAGCTTTAGGAATAGGACTTTATGCAGGATATGATTTCGGACCTGGAAGAGTTAATGATCCAAGATTTAATAAAAATGATTATGGTGCTGTTGATATTGGCGGACAATTCAGCTTCTATTTTGTAGACAATTAATATATATTCTCAATGGTTTTTAAGCAGGGTATTTATTATCCTGCTTTTTTATTTAACTAATATATTTATTAATGAAATTTTTTATTGTATTCCAATATAAATCTTCATTACTGAAAACAGCAGATATATGATTTCCGTCTTTTATAATGAGCTTTTCTTTTTGAGATGAACAAGCATCATAAAGTTTATTAACCATATTATAATCTACAAGCTCATCTTTATCGCCATGTATAAAAAGAATTGGTATTTTTGATACTGCTACTCTTTTTTTTATATCAATATCTTTAAATGAAAAACCTAATCTTATTTTTGCCATTAATGATGTTGCTTCTACTATTGGAAGAAAAGAAAATTTATAAGCCATATCTAGTCTTCTTTTTAATTGCTCATAAGCATTTGTAAATCCTGCATCTTCTATTATTGCTTTTACATTATGTACACCATCTTCATTACAGCACATCATAACAGCATTTGCTCCCATAGAAATTCCGTAAAGAATTATTTGGACATTATTATAATTATCATTTATATATTTTATCCAAGCTAAAACATCTAATCTCTCTAAATATCCAAGAGAATATAGTTTCCCTTCGCTTTCGCCATGAGTTCTTAAATCTATTGCAAGAATATTAAATCCCATATTATAAAATTTTTCTATAAAATATTTCATATAAGAGCCTCTCCCTTCATAAGGGTGAACTATTATAACATATACATTACTATTATTATTTATAAAATGAGCATGCAATTTTAAATTATCATCAGATACAGTGTATACATCTTTTTGATAGCTTTTAAACCATATTCTTCTTTCTTCTTTTATTCGTTTTTTTTCTTCGCTTTCTTCTTTACCGCTTTCTTTTCTTTCAAATAGTTTTTTATTTGTTTTTATCAGAAGTTTATTGACAAAATGATTAGAAATTATTATTAGTATTAATAATAATATTATTATAGAAAGTATAATATATAATATATACTGCATTGATTATCCTTAACTACAAATTAATACAATATATATTATATTTTTTTACTAACTTTGCAATATCAAATTTATCAGCCTAAAGCCACATCAAGAATCATCATTATGGCAAACCCAAATATAAAACCAAATACTCCGAAATGATTATGTTCTTCAGCAACAGCTTCGGGTACAAGTTCTTCTATAACAACATACATCATAGCACCAGCAGAAAAAGCTAAAGCTATTGGAAGTATGATTGTAAGTTTTGTAACTGCTAATGCACCTATAACTGCCGCAATAGGCTCTACTATTCCGGATATTGCCCCAAGTAAAAAAGATTTTAATTTAGATACTCCTGTTGTTTTAAGCGGAAGAGAAACTGCAGCACCTTCAGGGAAATTCTGTAAACCTATGCCAAGTGCTAAAGCTAATGCGGCATTGAATGTTACTCCGCTGTCTCCTACAGAAAAAGCTCCGAATGTTACGCCTACTGCTAAGCCTTCAGGTATATTGTGCAAAGTTATAGCTAAAAATAATAATATGCTTTTTGATAATTGAACTTTAGTTCCTTCCGTTGCTTCGCTGCCGTTTACTATATGCATATGAGGCATTACTTTATCTAATATCCATATAAAAAATGCACCTAATAAAAATCCTGCTGTTGGTATTAACCAATTAGGTAAATTAGTATTTTCTGATAATTCTATTGAAGGTGCAAGCAATGACCAGAAACTAGCAGCGGTCATAACTCCTGCAGCAAATCCGTACATAGATGCTAATAGTTTTGGTTTTATTTCTGTCACAAAGAAAAATACAAGTGCTGAACCCAATGCTGTAAATGCAAAAGTTATACCGCCTCCGAATAATGCCAATGATACAGGTGAAAAATTTTCTGCCATTTTTATACCTTTGTTTTTATTTTTTATAGAATGATTATATATATTATATAAATTAATTTCAATACTTATTAATAATAATTACTAATAATATAATTTATTTTTTATTATATATAGATTAATTTTTCATTTTGATTTATTATATTATAATAGGTTTTAATAATTAGGAGAATTTGTATGAATAATTACAGCGAAGATAAATATTTTGATAAAGATTGTATATTTTGCAAAATAGTAAAAGGAGAAATTCCTTCACAATTTATAAAAGAAAATGAATATTGTGTTGTATTTAAAGATTTGAATCCTAAGGCAAAGGTGCATTTACTTGTTGTTCCAAAGCCTCATGTTAAAAACATCTTGGAAACAGATGAATTTATAATGAATAAAGTTCTTGAAACAATAAAAGATGTTGCGAAAGAACAAGGTTTAGAATCTTTTAGAATAATGAATAATTGCGGTGCCGGAGCAGGTCAGACAGTATTCCATGTTCATTTCCATATACTTTCCGGAGATAATTTAGAAGAATAATAAAAAATATATTAAATTGGAGTTAACATAATGATAGACAGTCATTGCCATCTTACTTATATATCTAAAAAGAGTAAAGAGTTAGAAGAGGTTTTAGATAGAGCTAATAAGGCGGGTATATTTTATTTTGTAGATATAGGAGTTCACCCTAATGATATAGACGAGCGTATGTTTATATTATCTGATGCTGAGGGAGTATTTTTCAGTATGGGGTATTATCCTGATTATGCCAATGAGAATGATGAAGATACATTAGCAGCATTTGAATTAAAAATAAAAAATTTAAATAAAAAATCATTGGAGAAAAAAAATAAATCAATATATGCTGTAGGAGAAATAGGACTTGATTATTATCATAATGAAGATAATAAAAATGAACAGAAAGAATTTTTTAAAGCTTTATGCCAAGCAGCAAAAAATGTTGATTTGCCTATATTAATACATAGCAGAAATGCTTTTAGAGATACTTTCAAAATTCTTAGAGATGCGGATTTACCTAAAAGAGGAATATTTCATTGTTTCAGCGGAAATGCGGAGGATGCAAAAAATGCTTTAGATTTGGGATATGTATTATCTTTTTCAGGGTCATCTACATATATGAAGAATGATTTTATAAGAGATGCTTTTAAATATGTACCTAAGGATATGTTTACAATAGAAACAGATGCTCCTTATTTAACTCCTCAAAAAGTAAGGGGTAGGGCAAATGAGCCTTCATTTATACCATATACAGTGGAAGTATTATCTGAGGTAAGCGGAGATAAAAGCGAAGATATTATGAGAAGGGCTTTAGAAAATGCTGTTAGAGTTTTGGAATTGCCTGTGGACTTAAATAGAATATAATTTAATGATATAAAAAAGCTCTCAATAATAAATTTTATCGAGAGCTTATTTTTTATATAATTTTGTTTGTATTACTTTATAGCTTTAACAGCTTCTTTTAATTTGTTTAGATCATCAGTATTAGGGTGTCCCATAGCATTGTCATAATTAGCTAATTTAGATTGAACAACTTTTTTCTCATCTTCGCTTGCAGCTTTTTCAAGCATATTTTCTAAGTTTTTCTTTTGACCGTCTATCCATTGACCCTGACAAGCATAAGTACCTACTAATGTATTAGAAGAATCTAAGAAAGTTTTTGCTGGATTAAGCATTTTATCATAATATTCCTGATTATTTCCATAACCTACAGTCATAAATAAAAATACTTTTTTATTTTTTAATGTCTGCATAAACTTACCAGCAGCTTCATCGCAAGTACCCTTATAACTTCCGGCACCAACGAATACTACATCAGAATCATTAATTTTATTCTGGTCTGCAGCATCAGGTTTTACGCATTGAAGACATTCTCCGTCAGCTGCTTCTTTTATAGCTAAAGCTAATTTTTCAGTGTTTCCGCTTTTACTTGTATAAACAATAGAATATTTCATTTTTTAACTCCTTTTGTTAGAATACTCTAATTATTATAACATTTTTTTACAGTTTGTCAATATACTATATAACGGTATTTGTTTTTATATATAGTTTTTAAACTTGCTATTATATGTAAAATATGCTATAATATGTAAATTATAAAGTGAAATTTATTATATTATTTAATAGAGAAAATCAAGGAGAAGGCAAATGGAAGTAATCTTAAAAAGAGATTTTATATCATTGGGTTATGAAGGTGATATATGTAAAGTGAAAGACGGCTATGCAAGAAATTACCTTATTCCAAGAAATATAGCAGTTATAAAAAATGCTGCTAATTTAAAAACTTTAGCTCAAATGCAGAAAAGTTTAGAAAAGAAAAGAGCTAAAAGAAAAATGGAAGCAGAAATTTTAAAAGGTAAAATTGTAGATATTACAGTTGTTATACCTATGAAAGTTGCTGAAAATGGTAAATTATATGGTTCAGTTAGTCAGCAAACTATAGTTGATGCTTTAAAAGAAAAAGAAATTGATATAAATAAACGCGATGTTCATATGGAAAAACATATAAAAGAACTAGGTGAATTTGAAGTTGAAATCAAATTATATCATAGCGTTAATGCTAATATCAAAATTAAAGTTATTAATTTAGATGAAAATACTGCTGCAGAAGAATCTAAAGAAGAAAACAATACTGCAGCTGAGGTATCAGCTGAAAAAGCTTAATAAAATAAGCAATATCTAAATTAATAGGCATAATATCTAATGAATAATACACCCTGCTCAATAGAGGCTGAAGAGTCTCTATTGGGTGCAATGCTTCAAAATTCTCAGGCTGTATCTGTTGCTATATCCAAAATAAAATCTACTGATTTTTACAGTGAAAGAAATCGTATGCTCTATGAAAGTATTTTAGAAATGCATAATAGAGGAATAGCCATTAATGCAGAAACTGCTTTGAGATATCTTAAAGAAAATGGATTATTTGAAAAAATTATTCAAAATGATGAGGCATATTTAATTCGTATTATAGATGGAACTCCTTTTCATCAGAATGCTAAATACTATGCTGAAATCATAGCAGAAAAATCATTATTAAGGGATCTTATAACTGTTTCTCAGGATATACAAAAATCGGCTTATGAAGCAAAGGATGCAGAAACTAAAGAGATAGCAGATTTTGCTGAGAAAAAAATATTTGAAGTTACTCAAAGAAGATTAGATAATGATTTTATTCATATAAGGGATTTACTTTATGAAGCCCTAACTTCTATAGAAAGCAGAAAAAAACATAAAGGAAGTGTTACCGGAGTCCCTTCAGGTTTTATATCGCTTGATAAAGTTACGCATGGTTTTCAGCCTTCAGATTTGATAATATTAGCTGCAAGACCTTCTGTGGGTAAGACAAGTTTTGCTTTAAATATAATAGAACATGTCATTACAAATATTGAAACTTCAAATTTTGGTATTGGTTTTTTTTCTCTTGAAATGAGCAGAATGCAGCTTGTAGAGAGATTAATTGCAAGTAAGGCTAGAATAAGTTTATCCAGAATAAGATCCGGAGATTTGGAAAAACAGGAATGGACTAAACTCGGACAGACATTTAACAGCTTATCTCAAGCTAATTTGCTAATAGATGACTCAAGCCAATTAACTATTATGGAAATAAGAGGAAAGGCTAGGCAAATGAAATATAAATTTGCTGAGATGAGTAAGACAACAGGCAAGGAAATAGATTTAAAATTAATAGTTGTTGATTATCTGCAATTAATTCATTCAGGCTTAAATACTAGAAGAAATGGTACAAGAGAACAGGAAATAGCTGATATTTCAAGAGGACTTAAAGCATTAGCGAAAGAGCTTAATGTACCTGTTATATCTTTGGCACAATTATCTAGGGCGGTTGAACAAAGACAGGATAAGCCTAGACTTTCAGATTTGAGGGAATCAGGTTCAATAGAGCAGGATGCGGATATAGTTATGTTTTTGCATAGACAAAAGCCTAATAAAGAAGGTAAAGATGATGAGGTAATAGATGAAAGAACTAATCAAGTTGAGGTAATACTTGCAAAACATAGAAATGGTGCTATACATGACGGCATACCGCTTCACTTTATAGCAGATCAAACTAGATTTGAAAATATTTATAATAATAATGAGTCTTAATTATAAGGAGTAATTTTATTATGGAATTATTTGATATGAAAATAGAATTACGAAAGGGTGTTAAAAGTAAGTTAACATATTTTTTAGCAACTTTGGGAGAGTTTGCCTTTCTTATTTTAGAGGTATTTAAATACACATTCAGACCTACATTTTCTTTTAAGCTTTTAAAAGAACAGATAATAAGAATGGGAGTTGATTCTTTTATTGTTGCTTCTGTTACTGTGCTTTGTACAGGAATGGTTATGTCATTGCAGATAGCTGTAGTTCTTGACAGTGTATTGAAAGGTATATCTCAATTTGTAGGTTCTATGGTTGGTAAAGCTATGGTTAAGGAGTTATCACCTATGCTTCTCGCTTTAATATTTGCAGGAAGGGTTGGAAGTTCTGTTACTGCTGAGATTGGTACTATGCAGGTTAGCGAACAGTTAGATGCTTTAAAAACTTTATATACCAATCCTATAGAATATGTTGCTGTCCCTCGTTTCTGGGCTGCTGTTATATCGCTTCCTATGCTTACAGTTTCTGCAGATGTTATAGGAGTTTTGGGAGGTGCTGTTGTTACAGTATTCGTATTACATAGCGATCCTATGCATTATTTTGATAGAGCGATTTCTGTAATAAGTGTGGGAGACTTTATAGGCAGTTTAATAAAGTCTACTATATTTGGTGCTGAAGTTATGATTATATCTTGTTTTTACGGATTTAGAACTTCAGGCGGTGCTGAAGGAGTAGGTAAGGCTACTACTACAAGCGTTGTTTACAGTTTTATGATAATACTTATAACTGACTATATACTTGTTTCAATACTCGGTATGTTTGGAATGTAATTTATAATTCATATACATAAATGAGCAGGCAATATAATTATTGTCTGCTCATATTTTTTTAAATATTAGGATAATATTCTTTTAAAGCATTTCTTGCTTCTTCTCTGTCATCAAAATGTATTGTTTTATCTGGAAATATTTGATAAGTTTCATGTCCTTTTCCAGCTATTATAATTATATCATTTTCTTTAGCTTCTTTTACCGCCTCAAATATAGCTTCTTTTCTGTCAATAATCTTCTTATAATTTTTATTTTTGAATCCTTTTTCAATATCATTCATTATCTGTTCAATATCTTCTGTCCTTTGATTATCAGTTGTAAGTATTGCTATATTGGCATATTTTTCAGCTATTTCTGCCATTATAGGACGTTTTTTTCTATCTCTGTCTCCTCCGCATCCAAACACTGCTATAACTCTGTTAGGATTTAGTTTTCTAGCTTCTATTAAAATATTTTCTAAACTGTCAGGAGTATGCGAATAATCAACAGCTACTATAAACGGATGTTTTTCTTTGGTTACTATTTCAAATCTTCCTGCAACCTGAACTTTTCTCATAGCTTTTACTGACTTTTCTATATCCAATTTATTTTCGCATACATAAGCTAATATTGAAAGAGAATTTAAAATATTAAATCTTCCGAGCATTGATAATTTTACTTTTGATATAAATTTACCTTTTGCATAAAATTCATATTCTGTGTTTTTAGAAGTTAGCGAAATAACTTTTCCGTAATAATCAGCTTTTTCATTAATTCCGTATGTAACCATATTTATTCCCAATTTTTTTATATAATTGGATATTTGTTTAAAATTATCAGTATCTATATTAACTATCGCTAACTTTTTCTTTTTACTGCTTTCTTTTAGAAGTGAAAATAATTTTAATTTTGCCTTAAGATAATTTTTCATATCCCCATGATAGTCAAGATGATCCTCTGTGATATTAGTAAAAATCGCAGTATCATAATTCAAGTAATCGCATCTATTCATAGCAAGTGCCTGAGATGATGATTCCATAACTATATGAGATATTCCTTTTTTTAATGATTTGTAAAATATATTTTCTAAATCAATGGATTCAGGAGTTGTAAGATTAGTTTTTATTTCTGTTTTTCCTATTATGTTTTTGATAGTGCCTATTAAAGTTGTTTTATTTTTGTTTGCTTCAAGTACAGATTTTAATAAATATGTTGTAGTAGTTTTTCCATTTGTTCCTGTTATTCCTATTGTATTTATTTTTTTTGTAGGCTCATCAAAAAATTTGGCTGAAATATAGGCAAGGCATTCTCTTGGATTTTTTACAGCAACAAAGTGTACATCTTTATAATTATCCTGTAATTTTTTTATAAAATTTTTATCTGCAGTATTATCATATATTATAATTGATGCTTTATTACTTATTGCACTTTCTATATATTTATGTCCGTCATCTTTCAAGCCTTTTATAGCAATAAATAAATAGTTTTTCTTTATTAATCTTGAATCATATTCTATTGCTTTTACTTCTGTATTTAAACATTCTTTTGTTAATTGACTTTCTTTTGATACTTTATAATTTTTAATTAATTCTTTAAAATATTTCATATTATTTTCCTGATTTTATTTTGTACTTTTAAATAAAAACAGTATTATAAATTTATGGTAAAAAATTATATATTACTTGATTTTTAAGTATAAAAGATATATAACTATACTAAAAATATTTATGGAAGTAATTTATGAATATATTTATGGTATCCAGCGAAGCATATCCATTTTCTAAAACAGGAGGTTTAGGAGATATTGCCGGAAGTCTGCCTTTAGAATTATCTTCCATTAAATTAGGTTCTTCAAAAATTAATTCATCTTTGGTAATACCTTTATATAAACAAAATTATAAATTAATAAGCAAAAAAGATATCATATTTGAATTTGAAATAGAGCATGGAAAAGAAATAATAAAAACAGAAATAGCTAGAATAAAGCATCCTCAAAATGATAATGTAAATGTTTATTTTATAAAGCAGGATAATTTTTTTAAAAGAGAGGGATTATATTCTGAAAACGGCATTGATTATCCAGATAATGCAAGCCGTTTTATATTATTTTCAAAAGCTGTTATTCAATTAATAATATATTTATATAGAGATGAGAATTTTAAATTAGATATAGTTCATATTCATGATTGGCAGACTGCTTTGATAGCTCTTTATATAAAAGAAGTTTATAATGATGAAGAGGCTTTGAAAAAATTAAAGGTAATGTTTACTATACATAATTTAGCTTATCAGGGAAATTTTTCTTCAGACATATATCCGCTTCTTAATGTATCTTGGAAATTTTTTGTACATAGCAGATTAGAATTCTACGGCAATGTAAGTTTTATTAAATCAGGAATCATACTTTCAGACATAGTTACAACAGTGAGTCCTTCTTATGCTAATGAAATACAGGGCGAAGAGTTTGGATGCGGAATGAATAGTCTTCTTTCAGGAATATCTCATAAATTATATGGTGTACTCAATGGAATACATTATGAATCTTGGAATCCTGCAACTGATAAACTTATAAAAAATAATTATGATATTAATTCTATAGAAAAGAAAAAACTTATAAGAAATTCTCTATATAAAGAATTTGGACTTTCAAATAAAAATTATCCTCTTGTAACTATGATATCAAGATTCGATCCGCAGAAGGGACTTGATTTAATATATTCTTCATTCTTTGAAATTTCTACTTATGATGCTAACTTTATTTTTCTTTTCAGCAAGAATAATTATTTCAAAGATTTTGAAAATGAATTTACTAAAAGAGCAGGCAGAGCTAAAAATATAAAAATATTATTTAGCTTTGATGAATCATTAGCCCATAGATTAACAGCAGGAAGCGATATGTACTTAATGCCTAGCCGTTTTGAGCCTTGCGGACTTAATCAAATATATAGCATGAAATATGGAAGCATTCCTATAGTTCATGCAGTAGGCGGACTTAAAGATACAGTTATCAACTACAGCGGAAATAAAAGTATTAATAAAGCTACCGGTTTTACTTTCAATGAATATTCTGCAAAAAGTTTTGTTGATACTATGGACTTAGCTTTCGATTTATATTATAATAAAAAAAATGTGTGGGATAAGCTTATATTTAATGCTATGAGTAAAGATTATTCTCTTCATAAAACTGTTTTGGAATATACTAAGCTTTATAAAAAATTATTAAATACCGAAAAGTAATATTATTTTTATATAAAATTATTGCTTGAATTTAATATAATTCTGTATCAGAGTTATAAATATAATATTTTAAAGGAGTTTAAATTATGGCAAAAGATCCAAGTTTTGATATAGTTTCTGAGGTTGATATGCAGGTTATAGATGACTGTGTCAATGTTGCTGTTAAAGAAATAGATAATAGATTCGATTTCAAAGGACAGAATATACAAATAGAATTGAATAAAGGTGAAAAAACAATAACTATATTAGCACCTGCAGATTTTGTTCTTAATCAGGTTAGGGATATTTTATTTCAGAAATTTATTAAAAGAGGCTTAAATCAAAAGTGCTTAAAAGAAAAGAAAAAAGAAAAAGCTGCAGGAGATTCTATAAGAGAGATTAACGAAATAGTGCATGGCATAGATAAAGATTTGGCTAAACAGATAGTTAAAGATATTAAAGACATGAAATTGAAAGTTCAGGCAAGCATACAAGATGAACAAATCAGAGTTTCAGGAGCTAAAAAAGATGATTTGCAGGCTGTTATTACGATGATTAAAGGAAAGGATTATCCTATACCTTTGCAGTTTACAAATTACAGATAATATTTATAAAAATGCAAAATTAAAGGGAGCTTTTGAGAAGCCCCCTTTTTTATTATTATCAATCATATTTTTAATCTTATTAATCCTATTACTTTACCTACTATAGTTATACTTTCTCTTTCTATAGGAGGGTAATTATTATTTTCAGATACTAATTTAATACAGTCTTTTTCTCTGAAAAATCTTTTAATAGTTATTTCTTCGTTTCCATTGTCATCTATCTTAGCAACAACAATATCGCCGTTATCAGCCTCATTTGAAGGGTGAACCAATACCATATCACCTTCTTTTATATGGGCGTTTATCATAGAATCACCGGTTACTTTCATAAGAAAATTATTCTCATCTTGTGCTATAGATTTAGGAAGAGAATAAGTTTCTTCTATAGTTTCATCTGCAACATCCATTAAAAGACCTGCTTTAACTTCATTAGCAAGAAGAGGAATTTTTATCATATTATGATTTCCTTTTTCTGAAGTGTCTATAGGCACACTGCCTCTTGCTCTTTTACCTGTTTTTTTTACATATCCTTTTTTTTCCAATGCTGTCAAATGAGTTGTTACTGCAGTAGGAGAAGCGAAATTGAAATGAACCATGATTTCTTTAACAGTAGGAGGATAGCCGTTTTCATTGGTGAATTTTTGCAGAAAATTAAAAATATCTCTTTGTTTATCTGTCAATTCAGTCATATTATACCTCTTTATATTAACATACCGTATTTGTTATTATACTATACAAAAATATGATGTCAAGTTTTAATATAAAAAAATATATTTTTATGACTAATTATATTAAAAAATTATATAATTATTTTAGTATAATTATAAACTTTAACAAATTGAAATTAGTATAATTAAATAATGAAGAAATTAGCAGGCTTAATAATTTATTTGTACTATATTTAATTTGTAAATAATGTGATGAATATATATCAGAAATTAATTCTGTTTAAAATGATGCGGATTTGAAATCTTTGAATCTGTGAATAATCTTGAAATAATTAACCCTTATAATATGCCTTAAAATAAAAATTTAAAAGAATCTATTCTTGATATTAAAGATGGTAAAAAGATCTATAAAAATATATTAATAAGATTATATTAGTAAGCCATATTATGAGTAAAGTTATATATTAATTATACAAAAAAATATAGAATAGAAGTTGAAAAAATCATATTTATATTATATAATGAGAGTATATTTGATTTGTTATTTTTTCATTCTCGCTTAGGTATCACAAGCCAAGACAATAATATGAACTCGTTATATAAGTACCAAGCATCAAAAAAAAAATTGCCTAATTTTATTCAAAATATTATATCACATCAAGAATGCATATAAAATTAATAAGTATATAATTTTAAATAATAGAATAATTTTTAAATCTATAAATAAACGGATAATTTCATAATCAGCAATAATAAAAAAATTATTTAGGGATTGTACTATGAAAAAGAATTTTATTAATAAGAAATTTTATTTTTTACTTCTTTTATTGATTTTAATAATAGTTATGATAATCTCCTGTAAAAAGGTTAATATTTTAAGCCCTACACATATACCGCCTCCAACTGATTTTACATTGCCTGAAGATGCAATACCCGGACATATAGATGTTACTCCGATGCCTGCTAAAAACGGTGAAGTATTCGGAGGCTTTCAAAAAAAGTTTAAATATCAAGGCAAATGGTATATATTAGCTGACTATATGTATGATTATGACCCTAAAATCAAAACATTAAATAAAAAAGCTGAAGACATAATACTTCAAATAGATGAGAGCGGAAATATAGTAGTTTATGATAAAGACAGTAAAGGATATGATGATTTATTAAGAATGAATGTAATAGAAGAAAACAGAGTTTCATATGAAGATTCTTATTATGGAACTTATTCATATTCTTCAAGTTCTTTTTATACTACAGACTGTAAAGGTGAAGAAGTTTATCATTCATTTCGCACAGGTATAACTTTTAATAATGAGATAAAAACATCATCAGATTTAATAAATTGGACAACGGATGGATCTAGCGATAATGTTTATAAAACTCTTCCTTCAGTAAGTACAGACCCTAATGCTAGCTTTCAAGGAAGATTTGGTGTTAGCAGTTATGAAATTGTAGGGTTTAAAGATTATATATATTTAATAGGTTTAGAAGAAGATTTTTCTGAGCAAAATCCAAGCGGATGCCGAAATACATCTTTAGGTTCATTTACTGTAAGCAAGAATGTTTATTATAGAATAGATAAAAATAAAGATACTTCTATAGGTGCTAATTGGGAGAAGATTAATACTCCTTGGGGACAAAGAAGCTATCTTAATATTCGCTATGATAAAGATAAAATATATGTTACAAAAGGAGCAAGAGCATATTATGATCCTGGTTCTCCTACTTGGATTTTTAACACACAGTATTTTGAAAATGATAATACTATATGGTCAACTACTGACGGTGTAAATTGGCAAGTAGAGCATAATTCCTCAGCTTATGATAATGCTAAAAATTTATCATCTGCATTTGTTGGAGGAGATTTGCCATATATACAAAAAAAGATAAGAACTCCTGAAGAGCCTAATTGGATAAAACTTGATAATGGAAGATATTATAAATCTGACAACTCTCCTTATGAAACTTATACAATAAATAATAAATATTATTATGTTCCTATACCTCCTTATTAAGAAATAAGAGCTGCTTATAACAGCGGGCAGGAATATTTTACTATCACAGAAGCTCATATAAAAAGTGCCGGGCTTAATCAGTTTTTAACCAAAGATAAAGAGCCGAATAAAGATGAAGATTGGACAGTTATCACTCCTATAGATTATACAGATAAATTAATGGTATGGCAGAGCGGAGGCGAAAAAGTTATGCTTAATATTAATAATAAGGCAGTGCAGCTTGTAGACTATGAACAAATAGAAGTTATGTACAATACCATTAAAGAATATTCTATTGTAATAAATTATTTAAGAAAAACAGCAAAAGAATATAGGGACGGAACTTATTGGAGTGATGTTGCCAATAGTTATATAAAAGATGTACGTGTTGGTATGGAGTATGATGCTAGTGCGGATATGCTTGAGCTTTTGAAAAGTAATAGAGAATACATTATGCCTGATGAGGCTGTTACACATTATACTGTGGAGTTTAGATACTGATTATTGTAATTTTTGATTATAAATGCAATTTTTATTTTTATATTAGCTTGCATTAAATTAATATTAAAATATAATGAAAAATTATTTTATTAATGGATTTATTCATACTTATTTTGATTTGCTTATGAAAAAAATATATATAATATTTTCTTTGATGATTGTTATAGGCATCAATTTATATTCCCAGATTATTCCAACTATTGATTATAAAACTTTTATTAATGCTTATATAGAATCTACAGGTACATATAATAATATACCAAAAGAAACATTAAATATTTTAACAGAAAGCAAACAGATGAATCAGCTTTTTGATGAGGGTATAAAAAGTTTTACATTAAACGAGCTTATAACAATAGCACAGAATCCTGAAAAAGTTCTTGATACTACAACGAATGAATCAGTTATACTTTTAGTAGGTACTACATTAGGATTTTTAGAAGTTGCTAATATGCAGCAGGGGACGGCTACAGTAGTTATTAATGCTTTAAAAAATAAAATGGCTTTTAATGCAGCTTCAGGAAATAACACAGGACTTCTTATACCTATGCATACACCTATAGGAAGTTTCGGAATTAATTTATACAGCGATGTGCCTTTGCTTCATATAAACGATATAGTAAATCCTACTGCATCTCAAAATGATTATGATTCATTAGCTAATGCTTTGGATATACTTCCTATACCTCATATAAATGCTTATTTGCAGGTTAATCTCGGACCTGTACCTTTGGCTTTAACTCTTAGAGGAGGAATGGCTTTGGGATTTAAGGAGATTTATGGTGCTGTTGTAAACGATGTTGAAATAGAATCTCTAGGCTGGAATATAGGTGCTTCATTAAAGGCTTATCTTTTTAGAACTAAATATTTATTCGGAGATTTAAGATTCGATTTTAATTATGACGAAGGAAATTTAAAAATGGCTGCAAAGAATAGAAATGTATATGTTCCTCTTTATTTAGGTTATGGAGGAGGAACTGATACAGGTGTTGTATTCAATGGAAATGCTTTTTTAGAATCAAAATGGAAAACTTTTGCTTTAAGTCCTAAATTAGTATTCGGATTTAAAATGCAGGATAAGGTTCCTGTTATACAATATTTAGCTGCTTATTTTTCTGTGGGTGCTGATATCATATATGGAAGTTTGGAATCAAAAGTTGGAGTAAATGGTATAGGAAGCTATGCTAATATTGTTGGGCATGAAATAACAGTTAATGATTTATATGTAGCGAATTCTCAGGATAAAATGTCTTATCAGCTTTATGATATGAGAGTGGGATTTCATTTTGATATATTCTATCAGTCTTTTGCTATTGAGTACGGCATATTTACAAAACAATTTGCTGTTTCTTTTATACCTATAAACATAAGGTTTTAATAGGAAAGAGTATTATGAGATATTTAAATATATTTTTTATTTTATTAAATGCTTTTATTTTGACCTCATGTTTTATACCTGAAAGAAGATTATATTTTTCTTGGAACAGACTTTCTGAACAAACGGATCCATGCAATTATGAATTTAATACAAGCAGTAATATGAATTTGATTGAAACTGAAAGAGGAATGATGCTGGATACTGATAAAGAAATATATTACAGATTGAATGAAGAAAAACCTTATAACATAGAAGACTATGTATATGTTATGAATGAAGTTATAAGTTTTATGAGTAATAATAAAAGCTGCATTTTAGTTGTAGAAGGGCATGCTGATATTATAGGTCAAGGCAAAGGAGATATTAACTTTAAATTATCAGAGAGAAGGGCTAGTGTTATAAGAGATGTTATACTTTCTTACGGATTTTCTTATAAAAGAGTTAAAGTTTTCCCATATAGTGATATAATGCCTAAATATACAAATGATATTAATAAAAATAGGAGAGTAAATTTTATAGCACTTAAATGTGAAACAGAGCTTGACAAATATATAAAATATTATAATAATTATTATAATAATATTACTAATCAGTTAAACTATATGGAGAAATGATTATGTTTAAATCATGTAAAATAATATTTATAAGTTTATTGTTAATGTTATTAAGTCAAATTTCTTATGCTGATATAGGAGGCTTTGAGATAATAGCAAATATACCTATAGGGGCTGGGGTAACAATTTATGAACCATATTCAAAATTTAATAACGGAGGAAATTTTCAAATAGGAATAGAGGCTGATATAGGATATATGTTTAATATAAGAGAAAATATGGGGGTAAGTCTGCTTGGTTCTTTGGGATATGGTTTTACAGGATTCAGTTATTCAAAAGGTAATGATATTAATTTTAAAAGTTATGTGCATGATATTTACATAGGTTTTTATCCTAAATTTAATATACAGGGATTTTCTATAGGTATTAATTCCGGAGTAAAATTCGGAGTAGCTTCTTTTTCTTCATTAAAAAATTCTAGTTCAGAAATAAAAACAGAAACTAAAATCGAGCCTAGAACATATATAAAAGGCACTTTTGATTATTCTTTCTTTTTTGATGATAATAATGCTTTGAATATAGGACTTTATATAGGTTATGATTGGGGCTTTAAATGGGGGCAGGCTATATCAGCTTCAAGTATTTCATCAGGAGACAGCTATGAAAATTTAGATATAGGTGTTCAAGTAGGCTATAGATTTGGTCCAAGATTTGGGGAATAGACTTGTTTCAAAATTGCTTGACAGTATCATACATGAATTTTAGAATTTATAAATTATAAAAAATAATAGTTTATACAATAATAAAACATTATGTTTTATTATTTAAAAATTAGATAATTGGAACAAATCTATTATAATATCATTCTATTATAATTTTATCTAATATTTTAAATAATTCTTCTTTGCTTTCGCATTTCATAAGTTCTATTTTATTTTCCATTCTATATCCTGTTAGATATTTCATAACGAATTTACGCATAAAATGTATTCCGCTTACTTCTCCATAAAGTTCGCAGCATCCGTTTATATGTTCTTTTATTATATTTTTTAATTTATCTTCTTCTCTCATTTTATATTCGTTATTATCTTCAAATATAGTATTGAGTTCTACAAATATCCAAGGATTTCCAATAGCACCGCGTCCTACCATTATTCCATCTACTTTAGAAATATTGAATGCTTTTAGTGCATCTTCTTTGTTTTTGATATCTCCATTTCCTATTAAAATATAATCTTTACCTAATGCTTCTTTAACTTTTGCTATTGCCTCCCAATCAGCAGTTCCTCTGTACATATCGCTTGCATATCTTCCATGCAGTGCTAGAAAGCAAGCTCCGTTTTCTTTCATGGCTAATGCTCTTTCTATTTCTCCGCCTTCGCCTCTTTTTAGTCCTAATCTTATTTTTACGCTCACCGGAAGAGGCGATACACTTTTTACAGCATTTAATATTGAAATCATTTTATCAGTATCTTCTAAAAGTCCTGCTCCGCCATTATTTTTTACAACTTTTTTTGTAGGACATCCCATATTTATATCTATAAAGGAAAAACCTTTTAAATCTGTTATCTCTATAGCTCTTTTATAATCATCTTCATTTGCTCCGAATAGCTGAAGCGATATAGGGTATTCATCTTCTTTATGCTCCATATATATGTATGTTTTTTTTACCTGTCTTGCTAAAGCAGCAGCACTCACTAGTTCTGTTATTAAAAGTCCTGCTCCGAATTTCCTTGATAATCTTCTAAATACATAGTCCGTATATCCGGCCATAGGAGCTAAGAAGAATCTCGATGGTATATTAACACCTTCTATTAATATATTTTTTTTCATGTTTTCCTTAAATTAAATGAATTAAAATTTTGATATAATATAACAATTAATTGAAAAACTTCAAGAGTATAAAAAGACTAAATATATGTTGACTATAAAATACTCTATGATATAATAAAATGGTGGGTACTAACTAATATACTAGAGGTAATTTGTGGATATATATGATATAGTTGACGATCCGGAAAAACAGTTGGAAGTATTTTCCGGAATTATTAAAAGAATGAATTCAAGTAATGATCATGATGAAACTTTAATTACTATTATATCTGAAATAAAAACTATAATGTATACAGATTCTATACTATTATATTTAGTAGATCAGGAATTATATAATTTGCATTATGAAATGTCCATAGGTCCTCTTGGAAGCAAATTTTTTGGCAATATCATAGACAGCGAGAAGCCTTTGTCTGTTAGGGCATATACTACATCTTGCTCTCTATATTCTAATGATCCTCAGGAAGATTCTGCTTTTATACCTATGAAAGAGGTTTTAGGAGAGGAATTGAAGAATATATTATTTGTACCTCTAAAAGTAAGAAAAAAAAATATAGGTTCTTTATTTTTAATCAATAAAAAGAATGGTAAATTTATAGAAAAAGATACTGTTGTAATGTCATTATTTGCAAATCTTGTATCTTTAGCTTTAGTTAACAAAATGGTATATGACAGAGCACAGTCCAGAGCTTATGAGGTTGGTGCTTTGTATCAGATGTCTATATCTATTAATAAATGCGAAACTATAGAAGAAATACTTAATGATAATATAAGTATAGTTTGCGAGGCATTTGAAGCACATAGAGTATCTGTTATATTAAAAGAGAATGGTGTTTTCAAATTTAAGGCGGGGATTGGTATTGATGAAGATGTTCTTAAATACGGAGTTGTAACTGTAGATGATAATGTACTTTCAGAAGTTCTACGCACAGGAAAACCTGTTTATTCTTTTAATGTGGATAAAGATATAAGATTCAGACCTAATAAGAATCTTAGATATACTAGAAATAGTTTTATGGTAGCTCCGATAATGGCTAAGGATGAAATCATAGGCTTTCTTTCAGCAACTGAGAGAAATATTGACAAGGCATATAATTTAAGTAATTTATCATTATTAGAAATGCTTGCTCAGCAGATAGGTGAGAATTACATGCATATACTTTTATCTGAAGAATCTAAAATAAAAGAATCTCTTACAGAAGAAATTAACTTTACAGAGCAGCTTCAAAAAAGCGTACTTCCTAAAGAGTTTCCAAGCAATGGATTATTTGATATTGCTGCTGTAAGCATACCTAGTAAAAATGTGGGCGGAGATTTCTACGATTATATAAAAATAAGCGATACTAAATATGCTTTAGTTATAGCCGATGTATCAGGAAAAGGCTTAGGTGCCGGATTTTTTATGACTATGACTCGTTCCATACTTAGAGTGTATTTTTCTGAAATGGATGATCCTTCCAAAATATTAGAAGCTACTAATAAACATATTTATAAAGATTCTAATAATGGTATGTTTGTTACTTGTTTTTTGGTTGTTATTGATACAGAAAATAAAACTCTTACATATTCTAATGCGGGACATTTAACTCAGTATTTACTAAAAAAATATGAAATCAGCACTTTAGATTCTATACTTGAAATGCATACACATGGCAAGCCTCTTGGTTTTATTGAAAATGCTACTTATCAAAATAAGCAGATTTCTTATTCTAGTTCTGATACTATCATATTATTTACAGACGGAATAACAGAAACTTTCAATAAATCTGAAGAAGAATATGGAGAGGAAAGACTTAAAAATATTCTTAAAAATGACTATGATGATGCTAAAGAATTAGTTGATGATATAGTAAATGAAACTGTTTCATTTAGAGGAAAGACTCCTCAGTTTGATGATATTACTCTTTTGGTTGCTAGATTATTATAATTGACTTATACTTGTCAATATATTTTATTAAATTAAAAGGATGTATTTATGAAAAAAATATTTGTATTAATTACCATTATGTCTTTATCTATAATTCAATGCGGTAATAAAACTGATAATCAAACTACTCCTAATAACAATGTTAATACAAATGAAGCAGTACAGTCAAATGAAACTATACCAGCAGAAAAAATATTATCACAGGAAGATGCAGCATTTTTGGATAAGGTAAAGAATAAAATAATTATAAGCGGCAGTGCTAAATACACTTTCAAAGATAACGGTGATATAGAATATGTATTTGAGTATGGAAGTTATAGAGAAGATAAAAATTATATATTTGAATCTTCAAAAGACTCAACTAATGCTTATTATTATGAACTTTATAATATACAGGATAAGTACGAAAAAGGACCAAGTAATATAGCTACAAATTATAAAGGCTTTTCTGTAAAAAATGGAATTCTTTATGAAGATAATTATCAAGGATATGAGGGCGATCCTAATGAAACTATAATGAGTAAATGGGAAAAAGAAAATTATTATTCTAATTACTATTACAGAGAAGTAAAAGAAAATCCTAACTTTGATAATTTCCCTTATGAGAATAAAGCAGATGTAACTTTTCAGGAATATAATGAAAGAATGGAAGGTATATTAATATCAGAATCAGATTACAGACCGGAAGAAGTAGGGGATATTAATACTTATAATTTTGACGGTATATATTCAAATAATAATTCTTCTATAGAATTAAAGAAAAATGATGACGGAACATTCTATTTCTATGCTGTTAACATAATTACAGATGAAAATGGACAAACAGTAACTAATATTCAAAGCACAGATACAGATAAAATGGTATTAGAAGAAAATCAGTATGTTGAACCTTATTGCGGTATAGGTTCTCAGACTTTAGATTATGAAGAGGTTGTAGGTGCTGATGGAGGTTATATTATATCTATTCAGCCTATGAGTGCTGATACTATTATGGTAACAGAGCCTAACGGAAGCTATGGATTTAGCGGAGTGTTTAAAAAGAAATCTAATTAATTTTTATTTATTTTGAAATGTAAAGGCTTTATCAAATTTTATGTTGGTAAGGCCTTTTTATTTTATATGAATTTTTTAATATATACATAATTAATAATACTTATATTGAAATAAATACATGTACATAGTATACTTGTTTTTATAATATGATTTAAGGAAAAACTATGAAGAAAATATTTTTATTCATTACAGTAATGTCTTTAATTATAATTCAATGCGGTAATAAAACTGATAATCAAACTACTCCTAATAACAATGTTAATACAAATGAAGCAGTACAGTCAAATGAAACTATACTAGGAGTAACAGTAGAAATATTATCACAGGCAGATGAAGCATTTTTAGAAAAGGTAAAAAATAAAATCATTATAAGTGGCAGTGCTAAATACACTTTCAAAGATAACGGTGATATAGAATATATATATGATTCTGGAAGTTATAGAGAGGATAAAAATTATATCTTTGAATCTTCAAAAGATGGAACTAATGCTTATTATTATGAACTTTATAATATACAGGATAAGTACGAAAAAGGGCCAAGTAATATTGCTACAAATTATAAAGGATTTTCTGTAAAAAATGGAATTCTCTATGAAGATAATTATCAAGGTTATGAAAGCGATCCTAATGAAACTATAATTACTAAATGGGAAAAAGAAAATTATTATTCTAATTACTACTACAGAGAAGTAAAAGAGAATCCTAATTTTGATAATTTTCCTTATGAGAATAAATCAGATGTAACTTTTCAGGAATATAATGAAAGAATGGAAGGTATATTAATATCAGAATCAGATTACAGACCGGAAGAAGTAGGCAATATTAATACTTATAATTTTAATAATGTATATACAAATGGTTATAATGCTTCTATAGAATTAAAGAAAAACAATGATGAAACTTTCTATTTTTATGCTATTAATATAACTATAGATGAAAATGGACAAACAGTAACTAATATTCAAAGCACAGATACAGATAAAATGGTATTAGAAGAAAATCAGTATGTCGAACCTTATTGCGGTATAGGTTCTCATACTTTAGATTATGAAGAGACTGTAGGAATGGATGGAGGTTATATTATATCTATTCAGCCTATAAGTGCTGATACTATTATTGTAACAGAGCCTAATGGAAGCTATGGATTTACTGGTATATATAAAAAAACTCCTGAAGTAATAAATGCTGATGATAAAAGCACTAAAGAAAAGGCGTATTATAATGCTTGCAGATGGTATGCTGAAAATTACAGTGAATTAAATGATATTTTTAATAAAATTGTAGATTTTGATTTTGAGGGCGGCGGATATTATGAGATTAATATAGAGAATGTATATCTTTATGTATCCAAATTTGAAAACTCTGGATATTTTTCTGACAATTATATTAAAAATTTAGAAAATAGTTTTGAAGAAATAAAAAAGCATTTGGAAGAAAATAAACAAAGTGATGGAACTGTTGAGGGCATGGAAGCAGACTGGTTTTTAGCTACACAGGAGATTGATTATTATCTTAATATTATAACTAATGAAATGACGCTTAAAGATATAGTAAATTATGATGAAGATTCTCTATGCATAAGTAATGAGGTAGGAGAGTCTGTAATTTTAGAAGTTAAAAAATATGGTGATGAATGGCTGATTGAAAAATAAATAAACATGAGCAAATAGTATAAAAACTTTAAGGCTTTATCAATTATTTATTGGTAAAGCCTTTTTATAGATAGATAATGATAATACTCATATTGAAATAAATACATCTATATAGTATACTTATTTTTATAATATGATTTAATGAATATATAGAAGAAAACATTTTTATTAATGATAATAATGTATTTAATTATAACTCAATAATGTTTATTTAATTTTTTATTCATCTTGTATGAAACTATAAAAATTAAATGTACTATTTGAGAAGCTCCTATAGTCATCATTATATACTGAAAATAAAAATATAAATCATAAAATGAATGATTTTCTTTAGGTATAAGGAAGATAGAGTTAATAATTCCGCTTGTTATAAAAGAGTATACTCCCAAAAATAAAACTATTAAAAATAAAACAATATAAATGTATTTTAAATATGTATCTTTCACTTTTATATATATGCTTCTGAAAATATTGTTGGTATGAAGTCCTAAATGAAATATCATAAGTACAAATCCAGACGATGTTGATACTACATGCAAATTCCTTGCAAACTGATTAGCTATGAAAGGAGAGAATGCAAATATATCTCCAGACATCATTATAGAACTTACTGCCATTACAATCATATCAAAAAATAATAAAAAATTAATAGTTATAAATAGTTTTTTTATAAAGCCGTATTTTCCTTTTGTAATGCTTCCATACCATTTTATATTTAATAGATGATGAAGTATAAATAAAATAAATAGAGTAAAACCAAATATACCATGAAGAAATAAACCTCTCCCGGGTCTATAGCTCATAAGATAAATAAATATAATATACATTAGAATATCTATTATAATTTTTATTATTTTTTTTAATTTCATTAACAGTCTGCCTTATTAAATTTCTTACTTAACTCCCAATACTTTTATAAATATTTGGAGTATATAAACTATATAAATAAAAGGAAAATAAAAAAAATTTTATGTAAAAATTCAAATTATATTTCATTTATGGCATTTAATTTTAACCACTCAGAAATTCTATTTTCTAATTCTCTTCCTCCAGAATAATTAAACTCTAAAGCTAATCCTACATAAGCATCTGGTATAAGTTTAGCCAAATCGGAAACACTTTCTCCAAACATAGTACCCCCATGACTGCTGAATGTAATAACACTTTTTCCCGAAAAATCATATTCTTTTATAAATGAAAATACAGGCATCGGCATAGTAGCCCACCAAGTAGGGTAGCCCAAAAGTATTATATCGTACTTTTCCATATTTTGAACATGATCTGTTAATTCTGGATATACATTATTATTTAAATCTATCTGAGATGTTTCATATATGTTTCCTCTTCCTCTGTATGGGGTCTTCATTTTTATTTCTATTATATCAGCCCCAGTTTTTTCTTTTATAATCTCAGCAGCGTTTCTGGTATTTCCAGAATAAGAAAAATAAGCTATTAATATTTTAGGGTTTTGAGGTATTTTTATATTTAGAGAATAAGCTGTTTCTATAATGTCATTAATAGGTTTTGCATTTCTTGCTATTCTAAATCCTGTATTTCTGTCTGTGCTTAAAGGATTGCATGCAGAACGATATGCAGCTCTTAAATGTTTGGCAAAGTCAATATAGCTTCCGCCTCTGCTTACTCTTAAAGAACCGTTTTGATTACCATAAGGATTGTTATTATTTTCTGTATCATATTCTCCGTAATAATCAAAGCACCATTCTGATACATTGCCATGCATATTATAAAGCCCGAATTGATTAGGACTTAAACTATTTACTTCTAATGTTCTTCCTCTATAACGGCTTGTTTTTACATCAGGGTTATGAGGGTTAACATAATTTTCTTCTATAAGATACGGATAGCTTCCTTCAAAGTTGGCATTATCGCTTGTAATATGATTAAGAGAATTAAATACTGTTCTTGTAGCAGCTCTTGCGGCATATTCCCATTCTGCTTCAGTTAAAAGTCTGTATCCATTAGCATTTCTATTCCATTTTACTGTATTCCCTTCTATGGTATATGCTGGAGTAAGTCCTTTGGCTTTGCTTAAAGCATTACAGTACTCTATAGCATCATACCAAGTAACATTTTCTACGGGAAGATTTTCACCTTTAAAATGGCTTGGATTTTTACCCATAATATTTTGATAATCCTTTTGAGTAACTTCATACGGATCTATATAAAAAGGGTTTATCACAACTTCATGTAAAACTTCATCTTTATCACGCTGTCTTTCAGTATCTGGGCTTCCCATCATGAAACTTCCGCCTTCTAATAATATCAAATTATCATTTATCATTTTTTCATCCCCTGAATTATTTGCCTGTGTGTTTACTTCCTGAGCAAAAACCTGCTGATTTTGAATTATATTATTCTCTGATTTGTTTAATGCATAAAAAACTATTACAGCTATAATCAGAACAGATATTGATAGTATTTTTTTATTTTTCATAATTTCCTCCTTTTTTTAAATTAAAAATGAAGTTTATAATATATTTTACTAATATTTATTTAAGATTAAAAAATTATGTAGAAAAAGTTATAGAATAAAAATCAAATATTATTTTTTATTATTTTTATAAGCATTATATTCTTCATCAGTAACATGTTCTAACCAAGTAACATTATTACCGTCTTTATCGCCTGTTATTGCAATATGCTTCATTCTGCAGTCTGGAGAGGCTCCATGCCAATGTTTTTTATCTTTAGGGCAGTAAAGTGCTTCTCCCTCATGAAACTCTAAAATCTCTCCTCCCTCTTCCTGAGTAAGTCCTATGCCTTCAACTACTATCAAATGCTGTCCGCATGGGTGAGTATGCCATGCACTTCTTGCACCTGCTTCAAATGTTACATAGGCTACAGAAAAGTGAGAATCTTCATTAGCATCTGTTAATAATTCTACTTCAACATCGCCTGTGAAACATTCCTTTGAACCTTTAAATTTTCTTCCTTCTCCTTTTTTTATAAATACTGTTTTTTCTGGTGCTTTTTGGTATTCATAATCTGACATTTTATTTCTCCTTATTTTTTAATTATTAAATTTTTTATTTTACATTTATTTTTATATTTTTAATCCATTTTTCTATTTCGCTTTCTGAATTATTTATACTGCTTGTATTTCCATATACGCTTAATATTTTTCCAACATGTTTTGATTTAGTTAATTTTTCTATATCTGTTCTTATTATACCAGCTCCGCCTCCTCCATGCGTACAGAAAGGCATAATAATTTTATTAGAAAAGTCAAAACTGCTTATAAAAGATCCTACAGGACTTGCTATTGTATTCCACCAATTGGGACTTCCTATAAATATAACATCATAATCATCTATGCTTACAATATTGTTTTTTAGTTTTGGTTTATGATTATTTTTTATATCTCTTTTAGCTTCGTCTAGTACTTTATTATAGTTTGATGAGTATGGTTTTTCTGGTTCAGTATAGAAGAAGTCTATTTTTACATTTTGAAATTCTGATTTTAAAACTTTTACTATAAGTTCAGCAAGTTTTTTAGTATTTGCTGAATGCGAATAATATGCTATTAATATTTTCATAATTGCTCCTATTGTTGCTAATAAAAATTGTTCGCCCGCTTTGCGTGCCTTTGGCAAAGTATCTGATAAATAAATTTATCAGATGCTCACAATTTTTATGGTTATTGCTAATAAAAATTGTTCGCTGCTTTGCGTGTCTTTGGGATAGTATCTGCTAAATAAATTTAGCAGATGTTCACAATTTTCATGGTTATTGCTAATAAAAATTGTTTGCCGCTTTGCGTGTCTTTGGCATAGTATCTGCTAAATAAATTTAACAGACGCCCGAAATTTTTATATTTATTGCTATCAATAAACTTATTCTTAAATTAATTCTTTATTTTCCTACTATCTCTAAATGCTCCTTTGGATATCTCTCTCCGTATATTTTTATGCTTGAAATAGCTTTATTAATATCTTCTAATTCCTCTTTGCTAAACTCTACATTGACAGAAGCTATATTCTCTCTTAATCTCTCTATTTTTCTTGTTCCGAATATTGGTACTATAAATGGTTTTTGATGCACTACCCAAGCTAATGCTATTTGAGATTTTGTTACATTTTTTCTTCTTGCTATATCTTCCAAAACTTCAACTAAAGTATAATTATCTTTTATATTTTCTTTTTGAAATCTAGGAATAGAGCTTCTAAAATCATTATTTGAAAAGTCTGAAGCATTATTAAATCTTCCTGTCAAAAAACCTTTACCTAAAGGTGAGAAAGGTACAAAACCAATATTTAATTTTTCTAACAACGGTATAAGTTCCTTTTCTGGCTCTCTCCACATTATAGAATATTCGCTTTGTATAGCTGTCAATTTGCATACTTCATCAGCTTTTTTTATAGTATTAATACCTGCTTCAGAAATTCCCCAATGTTTTATTTTACCTTCTTTTATTAAATCTTTCATTGTATCGGCTGCCTCTTCTATTGGAGTATTAGGATCAACTCTATGAATATAGTACAAATCAATACAGTCCGTTTTAAGTCTTTTTAATGAACCTTCCAATGATTTTATTATAGTTTCTCTTTTAGCATTAAGTACAGGTTTGCCATTTACAGTTTTTATTCCGCATTTTGTAGCTATTACAACTTTATCTCTGTATTTTTCTAATGCCTCTCCTACAACCTCTTCATTTTTGTATGGACCGTAAGCCTCTGCCGTATCAAAAAAATTAATACCCAATTCTATAGCCTCATGTATAACGGATATTAATTCTCTTTTGTCATAATGCTCATCATACACGACACCATATCCCATACAGCCTAAACCTATTTCTGATACTTCCAAATTACCTAATTTTCTTTTTTGCATAATTGCTCCTATTATTACTAATAAAAATTGTTCGCTTCAATCACCTGCTAAATAAATTTAGCAGGTGCTCACAATTTTTATGGTTATTACTAATAAAAATTGTTCGCTTCAATCACCTGCTAAATAAATTTAGCAGGTGCTCACAATTTTTATGGTTATTACTAATAAAAATTGTTCGCTTCAATCACCTGCTAAATAAATTTAGCAGGTGCTCACAATTTTTATGGTTATTACTAATAAAAATTGTTCGCTTCAATCACCTGCTAAATAAATTTAGCAGGTGCTCACAATTTTTATGGTTATTACTAATAAAAATTGTTCGCTTCAATCATCTGCTAAATAAATTTAGCAGGTGCTCACAATTTTTATGGTTATTGCTAATAAAAATTGTTCACTCGCTTTGCGTGCCTTTGGCAAATTATCTGCCAAATAAATTTAAGAGATGCTCACAATTTTTATGGTTGTTGTTAATAAAAATTTCGGGCTTAAAGGCTCTTAAAAGACACCAAAAATTTTTATATTTCTTGCTATAAATAAACTCCTTAAAAATTAACTAGTACCCAACTACATAATTTTTTATTTACTTAAAAAATATGTACTTTAAAAACTCTATATATAAACCACATCTCAATTAATTTTTAATACCAATCATGTTTTTCATCACGATTTAATTCTGCTATTTTCTTCATATCTTCATCACTTAATTCAAAATCATATATTTCTGTATTTTCTATTATATGTTCTCTATTACTAGAGCCAGGTATTACAATTACTTCTCTTTGCAAATTCCATCTTAATATAATTTGTGCAACTGACTTATTATATTTTTTAGCAATATCTTTTAATACTTTATCATTTAAAAGTTCTCTCTGATGTCCTCTTCCTCCCAAAGGATACCAGCCTTGAACAGCTATACCCAAACTTTGAATATACTCTATAACATTAGTATCCTGATAATAGGGGTGTATTTCATTCTGAACCAAAGCAGGCATTACACTTATTTTAGGAAGAAACTCTTTTAATTCTTTTATGTACCAATTAGAAAGTCCAATAGAGCGAATCTTTCCCTCTTTCACAGCTTTTTCCATAGCCTTGTATGCTTCAACATCATTTAGACCCGGGTGATGAAGAAGCATCATATCAATATACTCAACATCCAATTTTTTTAATGCCTCATTTATAGCATTTTCTGCATCACTGTATTGATTAGGATATAATTTTGTAATAATAAAAATGTCTTTTCTATCAACCTTTGAATCTCTTACAGCTCTTCCTACTTCTTCTTCATTTCTGTATATATAGGCAGTATCAATTAACCTTACGCCATTTTGTAAAGCAAAAAGTATAGAATTGTAGCATTCGTCATTTAATAGACTGTATGTTCCTATTCCATTTAATGGTATTTCATATCCGCTGTTTAGTTTTGCCCTTTTTGTATTGAAATTAAAAACTACTTTATTGTTTTCCATATTAGTATTTGCCTCTGCTTTTTTGTTTAATGAAAATATTGTTATAATTGAAATAAAAATAAATAACAAACCAAAAAATACTTTTTTCATTGTTTATCCTTTTTATTAATTTATAAACTATATACACCTATAGTGCATTACTATATTTGTTTATTTCTATGTAAGAAATTTATAATTAAGTTACAAACTATCAAATTTTATAATTGCATAAATATTTTACAGTTTCAATATCAGTATGCGATAAAAATAAACTATTTTTTTTATCTAGCTTTAATATTTCATTCATATCATTATCATCTAATTCAAAATCAAACACATTAAAATTTTCTATAATTCTTTCTTTATGAACACTTTTAGGTATGACAACAACATTTCTTTTTATAAGCCAATTTAATATAACCTGAGCAACAGTTTTATTATGTTTTTTTGCTATTTTTGTAAGTGTTTCATTAGTAAACATATTATTTCTTCCTTCAGCAAAAGGTGCCCAAGATTCTATTTGAATTCCGTATTCTTTCATAAGTTTATTGTCTTCTTCTCTTTGGAAAAATGGATGAGTTTCTATTTGATTAATCATAGGAGCTATTTTATTATGCATAACTAAATCTAATAATCTGTCTGGATAAAAATTACAAACTCCTATAGCTTTAATTTTTCCCTCATTATATAAATCTTCCATAGCCCTCCAAGAACCATAATAATCACCGAAGGGCTGATGTATCAAATATAAATCCAAATAATCTAAACCAAGTTTTTCCATAGATACTTCAAAAGCCTTTTTAGCGTTATCATATCCTGCATCTGTTATCCATAATTTAGTAGTGATGAATAATTCTTTTCTGTTAATACCGCTTTCTTTTATAGCATCACCAACAGCTTTTTCATTAAAATATGCTGAGGCAGTATCTATCAATCTGTATCCTGCTTCGATGGCATTTAATACTGATTTTTTGCATTCTTCATAATCTGGTATTTGAAAAACACCAAATCCTAATATAGGCATTTCAAGTCCATTATTTAATTTTACAGTTTTCATACTTGCTCCTATTGTTGCTATCAATAAACTCGCTTAAAATTTCTAGCAGCTGAAGTTGCTAGAAGCTCGTTTATTTCATTATTGCTAATAAAAATTGTTCACCTTTGGCAGATTATCTTTTAAATAAATTTAACCCATTCTCATAATTTTTATATTTGTTGCTATCAATAAACTCGCTTAAATTTTGTTGCTAAAAGACTGTTTATTTATCAATTATTTTAAAATTATAGCATTAGAGTTCACTCCAATGTCAATAGTTGTTTTTATAATTTTTTTTAATTTTCACTAGCGACACTAAAAGTTATTTCTATACTTCCTCTCCCAAGTGCTTCTTTTAAACCTTCTGTATTTTCTATATATCCAAGTCTTGTATAACTGTATGAAGTTCTAAAACTCTCATAAAATAATACTATGCAGTTATTGCCATATAGTAAAAAATCACCTGTTTTTATGCTTCCTATATTTTCAGTTTTAGTTGTAAGTTTTTTACTTAAATTATAATATTTTTCATTGCTGTTTAACTCATTCATATTAACAGTTAAAGGAAGAAGAGCTAAAAAATCTTTTGCTGTTTGATTATCATATAATTTTAATTTGTATTCTTTATCTTTTATTTTTACATTAACTGAAGTATTTAAAACATTTAAATTTTCCATAGTTGTATTATCTCCGTAAACTGAATAGCATGATATAGATGATATAATAGAAAAAATTAATAAACTAAAAAAATATTTTTTTATTTTCATAAATATTTATCCTTAATCATTATTTTTAAGCATATCTTTTTCATGTACTGAAATTTGATGTCCGTAATTTTCTATTTTTTTATTTAGTTTATCTAAAGTTGCCTGAAGTTCATTTAATTTTTCCTGCATAGCATCTCTTTGACTTACTAAAAGCTGTTTTCTAGCTTCTAATGTAGAATCGCCTTTATTGTATAGCTTTATATATTCTATTATCGATTCTATAGACATTCCAGAGTTTCTCATACATTTTGAGAACTCTATCCATCCTAAATCATAATCAGTATAATTTCTTATTCCGTTTTCACTTCTTCCTACTTCAGGTATTAGCCCTATTCTTTCATAATATCTTAAAGTATCAGCGGATAATTCTGTTTTTTTACTTACTTCTGCTATTGTCATTTATTAATTACCTCCTTTATTTTTGTAGATTATAGCATTGGAGTGCACTCCAATGTCAATATTATTTTTTATATTATTTAGTTTAATTTATTATAGAATTATATCAAATACTTATATATTATGATTATCTATAACTATAAAGTATTATATTTTGAGTTTATTGTGCTAATTTAAATTATAATGAATATCTGCTTTTTTAAACTAAAAGCGTGCAATAACCATGGCTCTTAAACGATTAAACAAGTATATTATAGTTGACTTTATAGGATAATTTTGTATAATAAAAATATTATGATTTTTATTTTAGGAAGTTTATGCTGGATTTAAGTTTTAGAGTTTTGGATTGGGATTTTTTTGCTCCTAATATGGATAAAAAATTTATATTGGAAAATATAAATAATGACATAAAAATTACTTATGGGGACTCTAATCCTGAATTGGATTTTATACCAAAAGCTCAAAAAAGAAGATTAAGCCAAATAACTAAATTTTCTTTTGAATCAGTTAAAAATATTTTAAATGAAAATGATCAGATACCATTTTTTTTTGTATCTAAATATGGAGAAATAAAACAGCAGTATAATATGTCAAAAAAGATAGTTACAGAACATGAGGTATCTCCTGCACTTTTCAGTTTTTCAGTTTTTAATACAGCAGTGGCACAGCTTACTATTTTTTATAAAAATTATAAAAGAGCCATTGCAGTTACATGCTACAATAATTTTATAGATACAGCACTTATACAGGCCATTGCCTTTTTAAAGACTTCTGATAATGATAAAGCTCTTATATTAATAGCTGATGAAAAATTACCGGAAAGCTATGAAGTGATATCAAGAGACGGTAATTATTCATTTGCATTTTCTTGTCTTATTTCTAAAAAAGACCCAAACATCTATATTGATGTAATAGACAGTAATATAAATAAAGATGAAAATTCAATTATCGATTTTATTAAATTTATATCAACAGATACTTCCGATTTAGAATTAGGAAAAATAAAATTAATAAAAAAATAATATATTTTATTGATAGATTTATGTGAAATTATAATTAAGGAGAAAACTATATGAGTATTGAAGATCAAATAAAACAAATCGTTATAGAATCGGCAAATTTGGAAGGTGTATCCATAGAAGATATAGATACAGATGCTCCTTTATTCGGAGATGAATTAGGACTTGATTCTATAGATGCTTTGGAAATAGGCGTTGCTATTAGAAAAAAGTTTAATATCACTTTTTCTGATATAGAAGAAAATAATAAACAATATTTTTATTCTGTTGCAACTTTAGCAAAATATATAAGAGAAAATTCAGACAATAAATAAAAAATATTATGAGAAAATTAAGCAATACAAATTTTTATTCATTAAAAGATTCAGATGATATTTTTCTTATTCATAAGGAAAATAAGAATTTTATAAAGTACAAAGAGTTTGTTTCTGATATAGTTAAAAGTTTAGAATATATTTCTAAATTTGAAGAAGATACTATTACAATATTTATTGAAAATGCATATAGATTTATTTCAGTTATTACTGCCGGATTTATTCTTAAAAAAAGAGTAAATGTTTTAAACAATAATAGCCCTAAATATGTTGAAAGCATAATAGACAGCTCTATGGTTTATATATCAGATACAGAAAAATCGAGTTTAAATTTAGATGAAGTTTTTGAAAGCAAATGTAATGATAAATGGTTTGATGTACTTAAAGAAACAGTAATAGATGAAAATGTATATATCAATTTTTATACCTCAGGCTCTACAGGACATCCTAAACTTATAGAAAAAACTCTTAAGCAGTTTGAAGCTGAGGCAGTTAAAATAGTGAATCAATTTACTGATAATATTAAAGATTCTTTATTTTTGTATACAGTGCCTCATTATCATAGTTATGGTTTTGTTTTTGCTGTGTTGATTCCTTTTATGCTTGAAGTTAGATGTATAAATAATAGAATTAACTATTTAGAGACTGTTAATAATTTTTCAGACTATGAAAAAATTACTATAGTTACTACACCTGCTTTTTTAAAGAGAATAGATGAATCCTCTTTAAAAATAAAGTCTAAATGGTATTTATTTTCTTCTACAGGAATGCTTGAAGAGAAAGTTAATAATCTTTGCAGAGAGATATTTTCTACTGATGTTACAGAAATTTACGGAAGTACTGAGGCTGGTGCTATTGGATACAGAAGAAGAAGTGAAAATCAATTATGGACAAGGCTTAGTGTTGTAAAAATTAAAGTTGATGAAAATGGAAGTATAGAATGCTGCTCAGGATATACTGGTGATGATGTTTGGATACATGTGGGTGATGTTGTGAATATGAAGAATGCAGATGAGTTTGAGCTTTTAGGCAGAGAAGATTCTATAGTAAAAATAGAGGGAAAAAGAATAAGTGTACAGCAGATAGACAGACAAATACTTATGGATAAGCATTTTAAAGACAGTTATACTATATACTGTAAGTCTGATAAAAGAGAATATATTGCTTCTTTTATAGTAATGAATAACAAAAATAGAAATTTGGAAGATATGAAAAAATATGTTATTGATTATTTAAGAGGTTATTTCGAAACGATAGTATTGCCTAAAAAAATATATTTTGTTGATTCTATACCTAGAAGCGAAATCGGTAAAATCGATAGAAAAGCTCTTGATGCTATAATGGAAGGAAATTAATTTGGATAATTATATTGATTATAAAGATTATAAGATAGAAGAAAAAACTTCTGATATGTTTAGAGTAAAAGTTTTTGTAGATGAAAGAATGCCTTATTTTGACGGTCATTTTGAAAACTTTAAACTTTTACCTGCTATAGCTCAGGTTAAAATTACTCTTGATATATGTAAAAGTATTTTTAGCAGAGATTTTTCTGTCAATAAACTTTTAAAATTAAAATTTACAAATATGATTCTTCCAAATACAAATATTTTTATAGAATCTCATTTTTCTGATAATATTATTTCATTTAAAATATATGATAATAATAAAAAATATTCAGACGGCAAATTGTATTTTTCTTAAAGGTTTTCGTATGGCTCATTGGACGGAAGAAAAAGAAATAGGTAAGAGATGGAAAGCATTATTCTCTATATCTGTTTATAAAATTTTAGGAAGAACTTTTGTAATACTTTATCTTATTCCTATAAGTATATTTTATTTTTTTTATTCCAAAACTAGGATGCAGGCTTCCAGAAAATACTTAAAAAAAATGTCTGAATATAATAAAAAAATCAAATCGAATTTTATTTGTTCTTATAAGCATTTACTTTCATTTGTTGTATCTGTTTCAGAAAAATTTTCGGCTTGGAATGGAGATATATCTATAACTGATTTAGTAGTAAAAACTAAGGATAGTTATAATGAAGTTATTGATTTGCTTAATAAAAAAAGGGGAATGATAATATTATTTTCTCATATAGGAAATATTGAACTTTTAAAGGCATTAGCAGCTATTAATGAAGGCAATCCTATAAAAAACTATAAAATAAATATAATAATAGATCCTAAAGTAAATAAAAATGTTAATATAGTTCTCAGTGAGGGTAAGAATAATTCTTCTATAGATTTTATAGATGCTTCTAATATAGGACCTCATACTATAATAAGTATTGAGGATAAATTAAATAATGGTGAGATAGTAGCGATAGCAGGAGACAGAACTAGCAATAAAACTGATAAAGTTAATTATATAAATTTTTTAGGAGAAGAAGCACCTTTTCCATGCGGAGCTTTTTTGATACCTATTTTACTTAGATATCCTGTTTATTATTTCTTTGCTTTGAGAGAGAATGACAAAATACTTTCAAAGAAATATAATTTTTATATATATCCTTCAAAGATAAAATTGAATGATGAAGAATTAAAAAATAGAAAAAAGAAAAATGAAGTTATATTAGAATTAACAAAAGAATTTGCTTCCATTATAGAACAAAAAGCTATAGAATATCCATATCAGTGGTATAATTTTCATGATTTTTGGTATAAAGGGGATTAATTTATGTCAAATAAAAAATATTATTTAGAAAATGATTGTTATATAAAGCCGTCTTTTTATGATTTGGATCCTATGGGTGTTGTTTGGCATGGTAATTATATAAAGTTTATGGAGCAGGCTAGGGAGGCTATGCTTGAAATTATAGATTATAATTATGATATTATGACTTCTAAAGGTGTTATGTGGCCTATAGTAAAATTAGAAATTAAATATATAAATTCTATTAAATTAAATCAAAAGATTAGGATACATACGGCAATTACTGAATATTTAAATGGTATGAGAGTGGAATATACTTTTTATGATGAAAATAATAAAATCATATCAAAATCAAGCACATTGCAAATGCCTATAGATTCAGAAACTAGAAAAGGTTTTTTGAATAATCCTAAAGATTTTATAGATAGAATAGAAAAAATTAATAATAATGGATAATCAATATGAAAAATATTTATTTTATAATTATGATTTCTTTTGTATTTACATCTGTTTTGCTTACTCAGGTTAAAGATGAATATAAAAATGCAAAACTATTGAAAGGCAATTATACTCAAATAGTAACTCAGAAAGGAAGAAGTTTTGAATCTTCAGGTGATTTTATTATAGTAAATGGTTATGGTATATGCTGGTTTACTAAAAGTCCGAAAGAGTCTATAACAGTAATGGGTGAAAAAAATGTAGTTCAGATAATGCCTGACGGAAAAAAGAAAGTTATGGCTGATTCTAATAATGCTATGTTTGCTCATATAGCTAATATAATAAAATCAATTTTTACTTATGATGATAAAACTATAAATGAATCATTTAATCAAAATATGAATGGAAATATTGCAGTTTATAGTCCTAAAACTAATGAGCTTAAAAAAATAATAGAAAAAATAGAAGTAACTTTTTCTAGTGCCGGATATATAGAAAAAATAAAAATGTATTCTTCTAATAACAGTACAACAGAATATATAATGAAAGTTTTATCTAAATCTAATACAGTAACATCTGAGGAGATAAAATATTTTGAATAAAACTATTCTAGATAATAGAAGAAATATTTTTACGATTATTTGGATAATTTTTCATTTATTTGCAGTTATATTATTTTTAGTAAGATTTGAAAAAACTGCAAAAATAGATACTAATTTTTTGTCTATAACACCTAAGTTCTTAGAAGATAAAGATTTTCAAAAACCTTTGGAAGATTTCTTTTATAAAAATTCAAGCAGTGTAAAAATATTTATAGAAAGTGAAAATTTTGATGATGCCAAGTATAATGCATTAAAATTAGATGAATATATAAAACAGTCTTATAGTAATGTTTCAGTTAATTTATATTCTAGAAATTATGATGATATTTTAGGTACAATGATAAAATATAAATATCAGCTTCTTTCAAAAGAGATAAGAAATTATTTATTGAATGATGAGGAGTATATTGTTGCTGAAAATGCTTTAGCAAATTTTTATTCTCCTTTTTTTATACCTATAGTTGATAATATTGAAGATGATCCTTTTTTAACTGTTAATTCAAAAATAAATGAGATTCTCACTTCAGAAAATAATTTGCAGTCTAGAGATTCAATACAATTTATAAATTATAATGATAAATATAATATTCTTGTTAATATTGACATGCCTAAAAATATTGACAATGAAAAGTTTTTTAATGATATTACAGAGTATTTAAAAATATTAGAAAGAGAAGGAAGTATAAATACATATATTTCAGGCGTACCAGTGCATACTTATTATAGTCAGAAAAGTGCTAAGTTTGAAATTACTATTATATCTATAGTGTCATTTATTGTTATTTGTCTTATATTTATTTTTATATTCAAATCTTTGAAGCCTTATATAATTTCTATGTGTACCATATTATTATCCGGCTTATCAGCATTTTTATATTCATCTGTATTTTTTGATTCCATTCATATATTTACATTTGTATTCGGAACAAGCCTTATAGGTATATCAATAGACCATTCTATACATTTTATAACTGAATGGTATAATGAAGAAGATAAAAAAGAAGTATTAAGAAAAATATTTCCAAGCATGCTTTTGGGATTTGTAACTACTATAGTGAGTTATTTGTCATTATCTTTAACTTCTCTTATATTATTGAAACAGATAGCGGTATTTTCCATATTCGGACTTTTAAGCTCTTTTCTTACAGTAAACATAATATATCCGTTATTATTTAAAAACGATAAAAGTGTGATAAATAAGTCTATACTTAATAAAAGTAAGAATATCTTAAATGATTATATAAAAATAATAAGCATAAAAAATGTATTAATTATATTGACAGCGGTTATTATAGTTTCTATAATATTCATACCCAAAATAAAAGTAAATTTTTCTGCTAATCAGCTTTATAACACACCTAATTTTTTATTAAATAGTGAAAGGGAAGTTTATAAAAGATTAAATACATCTCTAGCAAAAAATATTATTATTTCAAGAGGAGATACTCTTTCAAAGGCATTATATGCCGAAGAGAGTATAGAAGATAATTTCAGTAATAATAATTATACGGCTATATCTAAGATACTATATTCAGAAGAGAGACAAAGAGATAATGTTAAGTTAGTAAATGATAAATTAATGCCTATATTAAAAAAACAGACTGATGCTCTGAGTTTAGATGATAATTCCTACAATAGAATAAAATCAGAATTTGAAAAAGCTAAAGATGAAGTTCTTGATATAAATAAAATACTTGAAAATACAAATTTCAATGATTTAAATAAAATTATAGTTACTAATAATAATAAATATTTTATTATAGCAACAAGTGATTATGATACAAATAATATAATAAAATCGGATAATAATGATGTAAAAATATTTAATATAAGCGAAGAAATTAATGATGCTTTGGATAATACGGCAAAAACTGCTGTAAAAATGGCTGTAATTGCTTATATTATAATATTTATAGCTATGATGATATTTTTTGAAACTAGCAAGGCTATAGCTATAATAATTGTACAGTTGATGTCTGTATTAATAAATTTATCAATACACTCTATATTCGGTATTAATATAAATATATTTTCTATATTTGCTTTGATACTTTCAATAGGAATATCAATAGATTATTCTATATTTTTCTCAAATAGTGCTGCAGATAAAGAGATTACATTTTTAGCTGTATTTTTATCCATGATGACAACTGTATTATCATTCGGTACATTAGCATTCAGCAGTTTTATACCTGTAAAATCTTTCGGGTTATTTTTGTTTATTGGAATTTTATCATCATTTATAATTTCACCTGTACTATTTAATTTTAATAAATTGATAAAAAATAATAGTGATTAAATAATTTGACTTTTTTGTTATAGAATTATATACTCGACTCTGAGGTATTATATGAGTAATGTATTATTAGATTTCGGAATTATTAATTGTTTGGCTAGGAATAAGGAAGAATTGTATAATAAATATTTTTTAAACGGAGAATATGGTTTAAAAGAAAATAATGATTATGTTAAAAAATTTTTCTTAGGCAAAATAGACAATGACTTTTTTAATTTTGAGCTTGATAACCCTTATAATAATAAAATAAATAAAATGGCTTTGCATGCGGTCAATCAATTAAAGCCTATAATAGATGAGGCTAAAAAGAGATACGGAAAAAATAGAATATCCGTTATAGTAGGTACTTGTGAGAATGGAAGCGATGAAACTAAGGATTATATATTAAAAGGAAGTGTAATTGATGAGAAAAAAATATTGATTATGCAAAGCCTTAATATATGCTGTGATTTTTTAAAGAAATATTTTGATGTTTCAGGCATATCATTTACTGTATCTACTGCATGTACTTCTAGTGCCAATGCTATAATAGCAGCAGATGAGCTTATAAGAAGCGGAGTAATAGATGCTGCTATAGTTGGAGGAGCTGATGTTGTAACTGACACTGTCGTTTACGGATTTGATTCTCTTGAAGTGGTTGATTATAATAAAACTAATTCTTTTTCAAAAAATAGAAAAGGTATAAATTTAGGAGAAGGTGCTGCTTTTACAGTTATTGCAAAAGATAATTTAATTGATTCAAAAAATGCTTTATATCTTAAAGGCTATAACAGTAATTCAGATTCTCATCATATGACTAGTCCGGATATAAACGGCACTACTACAAGCAAATGTATCAATGATGCTTTAAAACATGCTGATATGAATATAAATGATATAGATTATATTAATCTTCATGGCACAGGCACTTCAATAAATGATAAAATGGAAAGCACTACTCTAAATATAGTTAATGCTGCTAATATATACTGCAGTTCTAGTAAAACATCATTCGGTCATACTATAGGGGCAGCAGCTGCTATGGAGCTTGGAGTTTGCTATATTGCACTTTCTGATATTAATAAAGAAAAAATACTTCCTCCGCATTTATATGACGGTGAGTATGATGATACATTGGCTAAAATAAATTTGGTTACTAGTAAAGTTAAAGCTGAAAGACTTGAAAATTGTATGAGCGTATCCTTTGGTTTTGGAGGAAGCAATACTTGTTTGATAGTAGGAAAATAATTTTGTATTAATAATATTATGGAAAATAAATATAAATTGAATATACCTCATAAAGGAAAAATGTTATTGATAGAAGGTATATCTGATATAAATTTTGATGATAAAGAGATACTTTCTTTTGCAGATATTAAGAAAGATAATATTTTTTATGATATTTCAGAACCTGAAGGTATAGACTCTTATATATTTACTGAATATGCAGCACAGACTGTGGCGGCTTATAATGGTGCTTTATCAGATAATGATGATAATAAAAGAATAGGGTTTATTTTAAATATAAAAAAAGCTGATTGTTATATAAAAAAGATAAAATCTGATAATAGGGTTTATATATTTGTAAAAGAAACTTTTAATGATAAAAAAATTGCTTATTATGATGCAGAGGCTGTTCTTTATAATGATGATATAAATACTTTAGATGAATATAAAAAAATAGTTAATGATGGTAATAAAATTATGGACTGTTCTATAATGGTTATGGAAAGTTCTGCTGATGTTTTTAACATATAGGATAAACGGATATAAAATGAAAAATAAATCTATTTTAATAACAGGTGCTTCAGGAAGTATAGGGTTTGCTATATCAAAAAAAGTTATAGAAAACGGATACGATGCTGTAATGTGCTACAATAAAAATGATTCTTTTATAGAAAAAATAAAATGTTTTGCAAAGGATTATGATGTTAATATAAGATTTTTGAAAATGAATATTACAGACAGAGAAGAAGTTAAAAATATTCTTGTTAAAGATATAGAAGAAAACGGCTCTTATTATGGTGTAGTGCTTTCATCTGGAATAACTATGGACAATGCTTTTCCTGCTATGACTGAAGATGAATGGGACAATGTTATAGATGTTAATCTTAAAAGTTTTTATAATGTAGTTAATCCTATTATTATGCATATAATAAGAGCAAGAAAAGGCGGAAGAATTATAGCAATAAGTTCAATATCCGGAATTATTGGTAATAGGGGGCAGGTTAATTATGCTGCTTCTAAGGCGGGACTAATAGGTGCTGTTAAATCTTTAGCTATAGAATTGGGTAAAAGAAATATTACTGTAAATTGTATTGCTCCGGGTATTATTGAAAGCGAGATGATAAATGATGAAATAATAGAGTATGCTAAAAATATGATAGCTTTAAAAAGAATAGGGAAACCTGAAGATGTTGCTAATGCTGTAAATTTCTTATTGTCTGATGATTCTAATTATATTACTAAACAGGTTATAAGTGTTGACGGTGGAATGTATTAATTATTTTACAAAAAATATTTTACAAATATTACTTTAATTATATTATATATAATAGCTATATATATATTGAGTTATTTATGAAAAATTTAATAAATATTATTTTCACTTTTGCTTTATTAGTTAATGTATCTTATGCCTTGACTGATAATGAAAGCCAATTTTTAAAATCCTGTGAAGAGGGTAAATATGATGCAGTTGTATCTTTTATAAATAAAAAGGTTAATATTGACACTGTATCAGAAGACGGAGTTACAGGATTAATGCTTGCCTCACATCATGGGCATACTGCTATTGTAAGGCTTTTGATTAATTCTAAAGCGGATCCGAATATTGCTGATAAAGTAGGATATACTGCTTTATTAATGGCTGCTGCAGGCGGATATAATGATATTATAAAGATTTTATTAAAGGCAAAAGCCGATGTCAATGCTGCCAACAGTTATGGAGAAACCGCTTTGCATATAGCTTCATATAAATTGTATGCTGATATAGTTCAGACTTTGATTGATTATAAAGTGAATATAAATGCTGTTAATGATGACGGAGATAATGCTTTAATAATGGTCTTTATGTCGGCTGATAAAAGTGAGAATATGCTTCCTGTTGCTAAACTGCTTTGCGACAATGGTATAGATGTTAATGCCAAAGATAAAAATGGAAGAACTGCACTTACTTATGTTAAAAATAATTATAAAAAGCCTGATACTTTGATATCATTTTTAACAGAATATGGTGCTTCTGAATAATATTTTATAAATTTTTAATTAATTATAATTTATTTTAAGGATTATTAAATGATAGAAGAATTGATAAAAAGAATACCTAAATTGGAAAATATAAAATCGAATATTGAATCTGCTATAAATGAAACTATAAAATGCTATGAAAGAGGAAATAAAGTTTTGATAGCAGGAAACGGAGGAAGTGCCTGTGATAGCGAGCATATAGCAGGTGAGTTATTAAAGAGTTTTTTAAAGAAGCGTCCTATTAATGAAGAGATACGAAAGGGGCTTTTACAATTTGATGACGGAGAGTATATCGCTGATAATTTGGAATCTCCTTTGAGAGCTGTTGCTTTAACTTCGCATTTAGGACTTTCAAGTGCTTACCTTAATGATAAAGAGCCTTATTTGGTATTTGCTCAGCAATTATTAGGATTCGGAGATAAAGGAGATATATTCTTTGCTATAAGCACATCAGGAAATGCCAAAAATATTATTTATGCTGCTAAACTTGCTAAGGCTATGGGAATAAAAGTTGTATCTTTTACAAATGAAAACGGAGGAAAACTTGCTGAGATGGCTGATATTGCTATTAAAGCTCCGGCAAAAGAAACTCATATATCTCAGGAATTTCATGAAGCAATATATCATGAAATTTGTATAAGAGTGGAAGAACATTTCTTTAAAGAAAACAGATAATTGTTAAAGGTTAAAAATAGCGGGCTTGTAATTATTATATAATTGCAAGCCCTATTTATTATGTAGTAATATAAAAAGGAACTATTATTGTTTATTATAGTTTAATTATTATAAATATTGTTTGGTATAGTAAGTCCTAATTTATCAATCATATTAGTATTAACAACAAAGTCATGATTTTGAGATGGCTCTAATGGTATGTTTTTTATATCATTTATACCTTCTAATACTTCTATTGTTTTTTTAGCTGTAAGTATTCCCATATCATAATAATCAACGGAATATGTAACAGTGCCTCCTATTTTTGTCATGCTGGCATCTGCACATACAATCGGAATTTTTGTGCTTTCTTCTATCATAGCAACATTAGCCATGCTGTTTGCTATTATATTGTCTGTAGGAGAGAATATAGCATCTACCTTATTTACGGCACTTAACATAATTTGCTGTATTTCATTTGCATTGGCAACAGTTAAATCAATATACTCAAGTCCGAGAGAATCTAATTTTTCTTTAGCTAATTTTATTTGATATGCAGAATTAATTTCACTTGAGCAGTATAAAAGTCCTATTTTTTTAGCATTCGGCAATAGTGTATGCATTAGTTCTATTTGTTTTTCTATAGGCGGTAGATTTATTACACCTGTTACATTTACATTTGGTTTATTTAAATTCGTTACCAGCTTTGCACCTATAGGATCTCCTATTCCTGAAACTATTATTGGTATATCCTTTGTTAAATTAACGGCTGATTGTGCAGAAGGTGTGCCTATTGCTATTATTATGTCTTTTTTATCATTAACGAACTTTTGTGCTATTGTATTGCAGTTTGCCTGTTCTCCCTGAGCATTTTGATAATCTATATTTATTTTTTTATTGCTGTCCTTGTAATATTTATTTAATTCATCTGTTATGCCTTTATATATTAAGTCCAATGCATCATGCTCTATCATCTGACTTATTCCTATTGTTATAACTTCATCAGTTTCAGTTTTTGGATATAAATATTTTTTGCTTATAGTAAATGATGATACCAATATAAATATTATTATCAATGTAAAAATTATAGTTTTATTTCTTTTCATTTTTCAATCCTTTTATATTTAATTTTTAATTTCATTATGAATTACTTTATATAGTAATATTACTATATAAAGTAATTTTGTCAATACTATTTATAGTATTTTTTGTATATTTTTATTATTTTTTATTGATTATTATAAAAAAATATATATTATTGTATTATTATCTAATAAGGGCATTGCTATAATGAAGATACTTTTAATAAAACAAACATCATTGGGAGATGTTTTGCATATTACTCCTGTTATAAGGGCATTAAAAAAATGGAAGCCGGATTGTAGTATAGATGTTGTTACAGATAAAAGAGCTTTAGGAATATTAGAAAATAATCCTTATATAAATAAATTGTATGTTTTGGATATATACAGATATGAAACTGAGATATTTAAATCTCCTTTATTATTTTTTTCTACTATAAGAGAGTTTTTTTCACATATAAAAGATGTTAGGAAGGAGCATTATGATATAGCTATGGATTTGCAGGGACTTGAAAGGAGCATTATATTTTTGTATTTATGTCATTCAAAAAAGAAATATGCCAAAGGTAAATGGTTAGGAGTAAAAAGCAATTATTATAAAGATATAAATGCTATAGTAGGGTTATTATCTTTTTTGAAGTTTATAGACTGTCCAGATGATGGTACTGATTTAGACTATTTTTTACCTAAAAACATAGATATAGATTTTGCTGAAAGGATAGAGAAGATAAAGTATTCAATAAACAGCAATTTTAATATAGATAGTGAATATATAGTTTTTTCTCCATTTTCGAGATGGGAAACTAAGGATTTGCCTGTTAATAAATCAAGGGAAATAATAAAAGAAATACAAAAATTAAAAGATATACAAATAATAGTTTCAGCTACATCCGATTATAATGAAAAATGTTCTGAAATAGTTAAGGGTTTTGATAATGTAGTCAATACTTCAGGACTTTTCAATTTGTCTGAATTAGCATATTTGATAAGAAATTCTAAAGGAATGATTACGGTTGATTCTTTTCCTATGCATACAGGATGTGCATTTCAAAAACCTCTTATAGCAATATTTGGTCCAACAAGCGAAGTTAGGGTAGGACCAATTGCAAAAAATTCTGAAACTATAAGAGCAGAAGGACTAGAATGTGCAAGATGCTATAAAAGAAAGAACTGCCATAATAATCATATATGTATGGAAAATATAGATGCTGAAAGTTTAGCAAAAAGATTTATAGAAAAGATTAAGTATTGATATAAAAAATATAAATTGTATAATATTATAAAGAGGGGGTATATCATGAAAATAACTTTTTTGGGTACAGGTACTTCCGATGGTGTTCCTATGATTGGATGCAAATGTAAAGTATGCAGAAGCAAAGATAAAAGAGATAAGAGAACAAGATCCTCAATACTAATAAGACATAATGATAAAAATTATGTGGTTGATACTTCCGCTGATTTTAGAGCTCAGATGTTAAGAGAAAAAGTTGATAGACTTGAAGCGGTATTTTATACGCATTCGCATGCAGATCATACTTCCGGCATAGTTGATTTGAGATCATTGAATTTTATAATGCATTCGGCAATAGATTGTTATGGCAATAAAGAGACTATGGATAATTTAAGAGAGAAGTACGATTTCTTTTTTAATCCTATTCAAGTAGGAGGAGGACTTCCTCAGGTAGTTTTTCATCATATAGAAAATGAAATGATTTTTGATGATATTAAAGTTACTCCTATTGCGGTAAAGCATGGGGTTCTTAATATACTTGGTTATAGATTTAATAATTTTACATATATAACAGATGCAAGCCATATAAGCGATGAGAGTTTGAAATTGATTGAAGGGACTGAAGTTTTAGTTTTAAATGGATTAAGATACAGACAGCATCATACTCATTTATCTTTGCAGGAATCTGTAAATATAGCGGATAAATTAGGCGTGAAAAAAGCTTATTTTACTCATATGACGCATGATGTTTTGCATAGACATTTAGAAAAAGAACTGCCTGCAAATATGTATCCTGCTTATGATGGTCTTAGTATAGAAATTTAATGATTTGACATTATATTGTTTTTTTTATATTATAATAATAGTAAGATAATTTAAGAGAGAACATTATGAAAAAATTAACAGCATCATTATTTTTTATTATATTTTTTAGTATTAATGCATTTTCTCAGCATGGAGGCGGTGTTGCTTTATTTGTTCCATTAACAGGAAGTTTTGCATTTGCTGATTTGAGAGGATTAGATAACAGTAAAATTGATATACTAAAAGGAAGCAGTTCATTTGATTTCGGAGTATTACTTCAGCCGGGATATTTTTATGATTTCGGAGGATTATTGGGTTTTGATGTTTTAGCCGATATAGGATATTATAGAAGTTCTTATAAATATATAAACTCTCAAGATGCCGGAATAGTTTCTTATACATTTGATACTTTAAATACGGGTGCTATGTTTAGAGTTACTTTTTTAGTTCTTTCTTTAGGTATAGGAGCAGGGGCTAAAATACCATTGGCTGCTGATTTGAAGGATGGGGATTATAATTCTAAATTAAATGCTGATGAAATAAAAAAATCATTTACATCTGCTGTTATACCATATCTCAAGTTTACTATAGATTTTAAATATAATTTAAGCAGTTTTGCCGCTATTGCAGCGGGTTTATACTTTAATTATGATTTTGCTATGAATTACAAAAATCCTAATTATTCAAGATATAATATACATTCTTTTGATTTTGGAGTACAAATAGGTACTTATTTGGTTGGAACTAGTTATTAATTTACTATCAGACTGATTTTATATTATTGATAAATAGGATATAGAAATATGCTTAAAGAACTTTTACAGCCGGAAATTGAGGACCTAATAGAAGAAAAAGAATGGGAAGCATTAAGAGATATACTTACTTTATGGCAGGAGGTAGAGACAGCCAATCTCATTACTTCTCTCAAAAATGATGATAAATATAAAGTTTTTAGTATCTTACCTAAAGATTATTATTACAAAGTATTTCCTGAACTTGCTCCTATAGATCAGCAGAGAATCATAGAGGATATGCAGGAAGCAGATATTAAAGACCTTTTAGAAAATATTAATCCTGATGACAGAACATATTTTTTGGCATCTATTCCTGAAACTATGTCTGAAAATATACTAAAACTTTTAGGAAGTGAAGAGCGGGAAATAGCTTCTTGGCTTTTAGCATACCCTGAAGGAAGTATAGGGCGTTTAATGACCCCTGAATATATAAGTATTAAACCAGATTGGACAGTAAATGAAGCATTTGAATATGTGAGAAGTAATATAGAGGAATCAGAAACATATACTACTTTGTATGTTATAGATGCAAAAAGAACATTGATTGGCTCTATTGCTTTGAGAAAATTATTTTTTATAGATAAAGACACATTAATATCAGAAATAACTAATAATTGTCCCTATATATCGGTTTATGATGATCAGGAAAATGCTATTGATATAATAAAAAAATATAATCTTCATTCTCTTGCCGTTGTTGATGACAGACATTCTATGATAGGAATAGTTACTGTAGATGATATAATGGATATAGCGGAAGAAGAGTATACAGATGATTTTCATAAAATGGCAGGAATAACTTCAAGCGAGGATCAGTTTGATGATAATTTGAAAATTACACCTATATCAACCCTTTATAAACAGAGGATATTATGGCTTTTAATATTAGTATTTATTAATATATTTTCAGGAGGTGTTATAGGGATATTTCAAAATACTCTGCAGAAGCATATAGTTTTGGTTGTTTTTCTTCCTTTGCTTATAGGAAGCGGGGGTAATGCCGGAAGTCAGTCTGCTACTCTTGTTATAAGATCTTTAGCTATTGGAGATGTGGTATTAAAGGATTGGTTTTATATGCTTTCAAAAGAAGTATTAGTGGCATCTATGTTAGGTTTGAGTATGGCTGCTGGGGCGTATATATTAGGTGTCATAAGGGGAGGATTAGAAATAGCGGCTATTGTATCTATATCAATGTTTAGTATAGTTTTTATTGGAAGTATTATAGGGCTTTGTCTGCCTTTTATACTTACTAAATTCAATATAGACCCTGCTATAAGCGGAGCACCTATGCTTACTTCTATATGCGATATAGTTGGTACGGCTTTATATTGTTCTATAGCTACTATAGCTTTTATAATATTTTTTTGATAATTGTTAAATTATTGTTAATATGTTATATTATGAAAATAAAATATATTTGACTATTTATGCTTTTATATTACATTTAATATATAATATGAGGTTTATTATTTATGAGAGAAATTGAGATTGAATTACATGAGGCTTCTGCCAAAAATAATATATTAGCTGTTGAAATATTATTAAAAAATAAAGACATAGATGTTAATTTAAGCAATATATTGGGATTAACTCCATTAATGCATGCCTGTAAATCAGGCTATAAAGAAATAGTTGAATTACTATTAAATGCAGGTGCAGATCCTAATAAAGCAGATCAATTATGTATAACTCCTTTAATGACTGCATGTGCTAATGGTCATAGAGATATAGCGGAAATACTAATAAAAAATAATGCTTTGGTAAATTTGAGTAATTGTAATAATGAAACTCCTTTGCATTATTCATGTTCAGAGAATTATTTTGATATTATAAAATTACTTGTAGAAAATGGTGCTGATGTTAATGCTAAAACAGATATTAATATAACACCTTTGATGTACTCATGTCAGAAATCAAATTTTGAAGCTGTTAAATTTTTAATAGATAATAATGCCAATTTAGATGATGTTGATATATATGAGGAAACAGTATTATCCTATGCAATATCAAGCGGCAATATAGATATAGTGGAGTATATACTCAATAGAGGCGATATAGAAATACCTAAATATTCTCTGACAGTTGCAGCTATTAGCGGTAATTTATCATTAGTTCATTATATACATTCAAAATTAGGCGGAAATAAGCATAATGTATTTTCAAGTGCTTTTATATCTGCTGCTTATAATGGGCATTTAGATGTTGTAAGATATTTTTTTGATAATTCAAAAAAGAAAGCTCCTAAAGCATTAGCTATAGCGGCATCTGCGGGGCATAAAGATATAGTTAAGTATTTCCTTATGAATAAAGTACAGCCTGACGGAGTTAATGATAATGGAAAATCTGCTTTAATATTATCAATAGAAATAGAAAATAAAGAAATTATAGATTTATTAATAAAACATAATGTTAATGTTAATCAGACTGATGATGATTATGTTACTCCTCTTATGTATGCATGCTATATTGGAAATATTGAGATAGTAAAAACTTTGCTTGATAATAATGCTGATATTAATGCTTGGGACAGTATAGAAAGAAATGCTATTGTTCATGCTATAATAGCAGGAAACATAGATATTGTTGAACTTCTATTAATGTACGGAATGGATTTAAAAGAAAATGAGAAATCTATTACCTATTTGATGTGGGCTGTTATATATGATAATTTAAAGTCTGTGAAATACTTAATAGAGAAAGGTGCTGATATTTATCAGACGGATATTAATGGCTGGAATTGCTTTATGTTTGCATGTGCAAAGGGATATGATGATATGGTTCAATATATTTTAGATCTTTATCCTGATATTATTGATAATAAGAGTAAATTTGGTGAAACAGCTTTGATGATAGCCGCTGATAATGGAAGAACGAAGATAGTGGATTATCTTCTAAAAAATAATGCTTCTATAAAAGAGCAGAATGTAAATGGTGATACAGCTTTGTACATGGCTTCTTCAAAGGGCTATTTTGAAATATGCGAACAATTAGTTAAATACTATGAAATCAATGATTTTAGTAATAATATATTTGAAAAAGAATATGATATTGCTAAAGAGAAAGGTTATGTAAGTATTATAAATTTATTTAATAATAAACTAAAATCATAATTTAATTAATATACTTTGACATTTTAATCTAAATATTATATTATCTAATACTAATAAATTTAATTATTAGGTTAAATGGTATATGGCTAACAAAGAAAGATTGGGTACTATAGGTATATTTTTAACAGCATTAATTTGGGGATACAGTTTTGTTGCGGTTAAGGTTGTAGTCAGAGAAATAGAACCTTTTTATCTTGTAGGTATTAGAAATTTAGCCGGAGGTATTTTTTTATCTCTTGTATTTTTCAAAAGAATGAAAAATGTTTCTAAAAAGGATATAATATTATCAATACCTGTAGGAATAGCATTATTTTTAGGCTTCTTTTTGCAGACTATGAGTTCCAAATTTATAACAGCTTCAAAGGTAGCATTCTTTACAGGTTCTTATGTTATATTCATACCATTTTTTTCTTGGATAGTGTATAAGAAAAGTCCTCACATTTCAGCATTTATAGCAGCAGTAATTACAGTTTTAGGTTTATATTTGTTAAGTTCTTTTGAAGGTTTTTCTAGTATAGAGTCCGGAGATTTATTTGCTTTGCTTTGTGCAGTTGTATTTGCAGTTCATTTAATGCTTATAGATAAAATGCTTGAATATGTAGACGGCATCATAATGGCGGCATTGCAGCTTATTATAGCCGGAATAGTATCTCTTTCAGTAGGAGCATTAACTTCAACTCCTTTCAATATCAATAATGTTTCTAGTGAATCTATTTACTCTCTTATTTATTTGACTATAGGAGCTACAGGAATTGCCTATTTACTTCAAACTGTATCACAAAAGTATGTAAATCCTAGTAAGGCAGGCATTATACTTAGTTTGGAATCATTTTTAGGTGCTTTGGGAGGAGTTATTTTTATGAAAGATCCTGTTACTATAAATTTTATTATAGGAGGCAGTTGTATGATAGCGGCAGTATTTATATGTGAGATAGGAAGCAGTATAAAAAAAGAAGCATAATATATTTTTATAGTATTTATTTTGCTTTTTAATCAGTATTATTTTTATTGATATATTAGCACAATAAATTTTATTATAGTATAAATATGTATGATTATTAATATATATAATTTTACTATTTATAGTGTATAAATATAGAGTTTTATATATAATTGATGATGAAATATTGCTTGCAGAGAATTAAAATTAATTATTTTTAGTAAAAATTATACTTATGCCTAGTATATGTTTGCAAAATTCTAATTTATGTATTAAAATATATAAACATAATTTTATTTTTTAAGAGGTTTTTATTATGGCATCATTTATGGATAATTTAAAAGAAAAAGCGAAATCTAATCCAAAAACTATAATATTAGCAGAAGGATATGATGAAAGACATGTTAAGGCTGCTGTTATACTTGAAAAAGAACAGTTAGTTAAAGGACTTATATTAGTAGGAGATACTGCTAAAATACAAAGTTTAGCTAAAGAAAATTCTTTGAAATTAGACGATGGTTTTGTTAGAATTTTCGATCCAGCCAAAGAAGCTAAAACAGAAGAATATATTGAAATGCTTTTCAAAGCCAGAGAAAAGAAAGGTATGACTAAGGATCATGCTAAAGATTTAATTACAAACCATTCTATATATGCAGCAGCTGCTATGATTGCTGATGATGATGCTGATGGTATGGTAGGAGGAGCTGTTTATTCTACAGGTGAAATGCTTAGAGCTGCTTTATTTTTAATCGGACTTAAAAAAGGAATTAGAACTTTATCATCTACATTCTTCCTTGAAAGCCCTGATAAATCTTTATTTACAAATGGTATATCATGTTTTGCTGACTGTGCGGTTATACCTGAACCTACACCTGAACAGCTAGCTGATATTGCTAAAGCTACAGCTGAATCTTATAGGAATATGACAGGAAATGAGCCTAAAGTTGCTTTACTTTCATTTTCTACTAAAGGTTCTGCTGAACATGAATCTATTACTAGAGTTAGAGAAGCTAAAAAAATATTAGATTCACAAGATGTTGATTTTGTTTATGACGGAGAAATGCAGTTAGATGCGGCTATGATTGAAAGAGTTGCTGCTCAAAAAGCTCCGGGTTCTCCTATTAAAGGCGATGCTAATGTATTTATATTCCCAGAATTAAACTCAGGAAATATTGGACACAAAATAGCTCAAAGAGTAGGAAAATGTACTGCTATAGGTCCTATGCTTCAAGGTATAGCTAAGCCTGCTAATGACCTTTCAAGAGGATGTTCTGCTCAGGATATTGCTGATTTGGCTGTTATAACTTCTTTACAAGCTAAATAATTAATTTAATAGATTATCATTATTCATGGCTGTCAATTAATTCATTGGCAGCCATTATTATATAATAATATTTTATTTTAGATTGTATTTACAGTGTAAATTAATGTAATATTACTTTATTTCTTCCGAGATGTTTTGCTTCATACATTGCCGTATCAGCATTTTTTATAGTATCTGCTATAGGTTTTTTAGATGTACCTTTATGTTCGGCAATACCTATGCTCACAGTTACATTTATAACAGCAGATTCATAATTAAATCTTTTCTTCTCTACAGTTTTTCTTATTCTTTCTGCTACTATATAGGCTTGTTCTTTCTTAGTATTAGGACATATAACAATAAATTCTTCACCCCCATAGCGAATGGCTATATCACTTTTTCTAAGCATATTCGTATTATCAGAACTATTGCTTAATAATCTTCCTATTTCATGAAGAACTATATTACCGCAGTCATGTCCGTATATATCATTAATATCCTTGAAATGATCAAGATCCATAAATATAATAGATATACTATGTTTATATCTTTTAGCTCTTTCTACTTCTTCTTCTATTATCTTGTTGAAATATCTTACATTAAATAAACCTGTTAAAGGATCTATAGTCGATTGAGCATGCAAAGTGTCAATTTCCTTCATCAATTTCTTTATTACTTTATCTTTTTCTATAGAAGATTTCTTTTCTATTTCATTAATAGCAACGTTCAGGTTACGCATTCTTATTTTTATTATATTTTCATATATATCGTATATATTGATGATTCCAATTGGGTAATTGTCATTATTTATTATGATTAAGTAATCAATTTTTTTTTCTTTCATGATATCGAATGCAACTGTAATATCATCTTCAGGATGTGCTATTACAAGATTTTTATTCATAAAAACTGATATTGCTTTATTAAAAATATTTTTGGAATCTTTTTTATTGACATTTTTTAATATATTTACTAATAGTTCATTATAATTAATAATTCCAACTATTTTATCAAAATCATTGATAACGGCTAATATTTTATTAGAGGATTTAGATACAAGAGAAGCCACCTCTAGCAGAGTAGAGTCTTTTTTTATGACTTCAATTCTATTTTCCATTACCGATTTTATAATATTTTTATACATTAAAAAGTACCTTGTATAATATACAAAATATATTTTATATTATCATATATAGGCTTTTATTTCAATATGTTTTTTGTATATATCAATAGCCTATTAAAATAGTAAAATGATGTTTTTTATCTTGATTTTTTTATTTTATAAAGTATCATATTTAAAAAGTTTTCATAATTTTTGAGATTTGAATGAGAAAAATAAATATTCTTGTAGTATTAGTATTTATATTTTCAAAGATTGTTTTTGCAGATATAAATACTCTTTTTAATATGGATATATATGAAAGGAATTTACCAATTAATACTAATACAGGTATTTACAGTAATGAACTTTTTATAGAACAAACTGCTTTGGGGGGATATAACCACATAAAATTTAATTTAGAAACTAGATTATATTATAGATTATATTTTTATAAGAATGCCACAAATTTTTTGTTTAAGAATACAAAAGTTGATTTCGGTGTAGAGAATAATTTTTCATTGTCTTCTGATATGATTGGGCTGTATGCTGATGTGAAGCCATTATCTTTTCTAGGTGTTAGGGTGAGCGGATATGCTGATTTTATGTTTAATGCTATGAATTTTGGTTATGCTGGATTTGATAGTAAAGATGTTAGCTATTCTTTTGATGAATTATATGGTATGTCAAAGGGTGATGCGTTTGGATATATAATAAATATTTCTCCGTATTTTATATTTAAATTTGATAATTTTATTTTGATAAATAATCTGAATATGTCTTATGTGAATGTTGGGGATAAAAAATATTATTATGATCCTAGAACTTCAATATTGCATGCGAAAAGTGAATTTGAATTAATCAATGATTTTTTTCTTTTAGGAAGAATAAGTATGTTTTATATAGGCGGATATTACGGACTTACATATTTAGTTAATTCAAAACATTTATCGCATAAATTTGGTATGGCTGGTATTATAAACTTTAAATTTTTAAAAGAAACTTTAATTTTGAATATAGGAGCATCTGCAGGACTGCATGTAGGACTTCCTCATTATAATAATACGACATTTATAGAATTTAAGATGTCTTTAGGTTATAAGATACTATAAAACTAAAAGAGTGTTTATGATAAATAGAAAATTGTTTCCTGATAAATATTTATTAATAATATATATAGCTTTACTTGTAGCTGGATTAGTTTCCATATATGGAGCACAAACAATACATGAACCTAATACTGCATATTTTTCTAATCATTTGAAATTATTATCATTTATGTTTGTTCTTACTATTATTATGTTGCTAGTTCCTGATTTCTTTAGTTTTTTGGATAAGATGGTTCCTCTTATTCTGATTTTTACTTTGGTGCTTCTTATATGGGTATGTTTATTTGGTATAACAGTTGCCGGCAGTTATGCAAGAAGATGGCTTCTTCTTCCTTTAGGCATTACTATACAGCCTTCAGAAATTGCTAAAATAACATGCAGTATATATTTTGCTAGTGTCTTAAGTAAGAAAGGAGAAAAACTTATTGATATAAAAAGGGGATTATTTCCGCCGCTTCTGATTTTAATAATAGTTTCAGGACTTATTTTGATAGAACCAGATTCCGGAACAGCACTTTTGTTTTCTATAGTTGGTTTTGCCATATTCTTTTACGGCGGAATACCTCTAAGATCTATATTGCTTTCAGGTGTTTTTTTATTAATTCTTTTTGCCATTTTTATTTTTAATACGCCGTATATGAGAAGCAGAGTTGTATCATATTTAGACCCTCAGAGTCAGCCTGAAGAAGAAGTTTATCAAATAAGAAGGGCTAAGCTGGCATTTAATTATGGTGGAGTTACAGGGATTCCTGATGAATATATAGCTGATGTTAGTACGCATTTACCTGCTGCTTTAACTGATTTTATATATGCTTCTGTATCGCAAAGGTACGGATTGGTAGGGAATTTGATTATACTGCTTTTATTTTTATCATTTACTATTAGGGGATTTATAATATCGTCACGCACTAAGGATCTGTTTTTAAAAAATCTTTCATTTGCTATTACGATGTTCATTAGTGTGCAGGCATATTTAAATATAATGGTGGCTACACTTATGCTGCCTACTACAGGTATGACACTTCCTATCATTAGTTATGGGAGAAATGCTTTAGTTGTTAATATGATAATGATAGGTATCTTATTAAAAATAACTCAAAGGAGAGAACAATGAATGTAATTTTATGCGGAGGAGGAACTGCCGGACATATAACTCCTGCTATTTCTATATATGATTATATGAAAAAAGAAGGACATAAACCTAGACTTGTTGTTGCTCAAAAGGATTATCATTTGATACCGGGAAATTATGATTTTAATACTATAAATATTAATTCTCCGGGTAATTTCTTTAAGAAAATAATATTTATATTAAAATTTATACCTGCTTTGTTAAAATCATATAATATAATAAAAAAGCATAATCCTGATTGTGTAATAGGTATGGGGGGCTTTGTATCATTTCCTATGCTTTATGCTGCTAAGACTAAAAATATACCTATATTTTTATGCGAACAAAATTCTATACCCGGCAAAGTTAATAGAATGTTTTATAAAGATGCTAAAAGAGCATATTTAACTTTTTCAAAGACTTTAGAGTTTATGCCTAATGGAAAAGTTTTTGGAAATCCTGTGAGAAATGATTTCTTTGTAGTTCATAGAGAAAGTGCAAGAATCGTTATGAAATTAAAAGAAGATGATAAACTTTTAGTTGTTATGGGAGGTTCTCAGGGGGCTTTGAAATTAAATGAATTATTTTTTGAATGCATAAAAGATATAAAAGCTAAGGTTAATAATTTGTATATAGTATGGCTTGCTGGTCCTAAATGGGCTAATGATATGATTGCTAAAGTGAATAATGCTAAATTTGAAAATGTTTTTGTGCATAGTTATTATAAAGATATGGCAAATTTACTTCATGCTGCGGATTTTGTTATATCAAGGGCGGGAAGCAGTTCTATCAGTGAGATATTAGCTGTTAATGTTCCTTCATTATTGGTGCCTTTTCCTTATGCCACAGATAATCATCAGTATTTCAATGCTTTGGATTTACTTAATAAGGATATGGCATATTTGATAGAGGAGTCTGATTTGGATAAGGAAAAATTAGAAAATGTTATTATAAATAATTTGAATAATGATGAAAGATTGAAAAAAATGAGGGAAAATATTAAAAGTAATTGGAGTGCAAGGGCTGTATCTTCAATAGTTGATGATATAACTGAAGTTTTAGGAAAAAAATAATTAAATATTGAGGAATATATGTTTACAAAGAGAAAAGAAAAGATACATTTTATAGGAATCGGCGGAATTGGAATGAGTGCTATAGCAAGTGTATTAAATGCTATAGGTTTTACTATAACAGGCAGTGATTTGGCTAAAACAGCGAAAACAGAATCTTTGGAATCTGCGGGAATAAAAGTATATTATGGACATAAGGCTCAAAATATAGAAGATGATGTTACGGCAGTTGTAACTTCATCGGCGATAAGCCCTACTAATGAAGAAATTATAGAAGCAAAAGCAAAAAAGATAACAGTTATACCTAGGGGAGAAATGCTTGCAGAACTTATGCGTTTGAGATACGGTATAGCAATATCAGGATCTCATGGTAAAACTACTACAACATCTCTCATAAGTCAGATAATGATGCATGCAGGACTTAACCCTGTTTGTATAATAGGAGGAAATCATTTTAATTTGAAAAGCAATGCTGCTTGTAATGATTTAAGCAGTGAGTATATGGTATGCGAGGCAGATGAGAGCGACGGAAGTTTTTTAAGACTTTCTCCTGTTATTAATGTAGTTACTAATATAGATAATGATCATTTGGATTATTATGGAAATGTTGAGGCTTTGAGAGTTGCTTTTTTAGAGTTTATTAATAAAGTTCCTTTTTACGGATGTTCATTTTTATGTTTTGAGGATAATGTTGTAAAAGACTTATCAAAAAGTGCTAATAAAAAATATTATTCTTATGGATTTTCAAAGGATTATGATTTTTATGTTGATAAAGATTCTATTAGGGTAGAAGCACCAACGACATATTTTACTGCATATCATAATGATAAATGTTTGGGAGAGTTTTCTGTTCCGCTTATAGGAATTCATAATGTATTAAATTCTTTGGCTTCCATAGGTGTAGGTGTTCATCTGGGTATAGAGATTGATGATATAAAAGAAGGCTTAAAAACTTTTGAGGGTGTAGGAAGAAGATTGAATAAGCTTTATGATAAAGAGATAACTTTATTTGATGATTATGCTCATCACCCAACAGAAATAAAAGCTACACTTTCATCGGTAAAAAATGCTTATAAAAACAGGAGAATAATAGCAGTATTCCAGCCGCATAGGTACAGCAGAACAGAACTTCTTCTTAATGATTTTGAGTCTGCATTTAATGATGCTGATGAAGTGATTATTAGTGATATTTATGCAGCAGGAGAAGCACCTATAGCAGGAATAAGCGGTGAAATTATATGCGATGTAGTGAGAAGACAAAATGATCATATAAGATATGTTCCAAATATAGAAGATTTATTGCCGGTGCTTGATGATATTAAAAAAGACGGAGATATAATATTAACTTTGGGGGCTGGCAATATAGTAAGGATTAGTAATGAATATGCAAGAAAATTACAAAATAGTTGAGAGCTTTCTCAAAGAAAAAAATATAGAATATTATATAAATCAGGCTTTTAGTAAATTCAGCAGTTTTAATGTAGGAGGAAATATTGATTTATATATTATAATAAAAAAAATATCTGATTTTTTAGAGCTTGCTGATTTCTTCTATAAAAATGTTATTGATTATTTTGTGATGGGTGATACTAGTAAGGTTATAGTTTCTGATAATGGTTATAATGGAATAATAGTTTCATTGGAAGGAGAATTTGAATCTTTTGAGTTTTTGGAAGATGGGGTGTTAAAATCTAATAGTTCGGCTATTTTAGAGAGACTTTCTCATGAATCAAGAATTAGAAATTTATCAGGATTAGAATTTGTGGCTTTGGTTAATACTAGAATCGGTGCTGCTATATATGATAAATTTGAATCTTTTGGCATATCTCTGCTTAATTTTGTTAAATCTGTAAAATTATTTAATAAGCAGGATTGTACTGTAGCGGAATTAAGTAAAGATGAATATTCAGCTTTAACTGATAAGGAAAAAAGATTTATAATCATATTATCAGCAGTATTAGTATTGGAAAAAGACAGCCCTGAAAGTATTGATAATAGAATAGATTGGTTTAGATATATAAGAGGTTCTGTTGCACCTACGGAGGCTAGTATAGGTCCTGTATTTGATGATTTTTATGATGTTAAAGCTTATGAGATGGTGGAAAGGGTAGGAGGACTTGATATGAAGTTCGGAGCTATGAGATGGCATAGAAGATTTCCGAACTATATTATCAATGAATCATTATATGACTCTAAAAATGAAAGCACAGCTGAAGATGTTATTAATTTGATAGAGGATACAAGAAAAAAAATAGAACAGCATTATGCTTTCAATCCAAAAATTAATATTGTTTTACTTAGTTAATAGTTAAGTATTTATTTGAATATAAAAATAAAATGGCTTATTTTTTAAGCTGTTTTATTTTTATAATATAATATATTTAGCATTTTGAGCATGTTTATTTATTTCTAAATGTGTAAATAATTTGCAAAATCAGATTGTACATAATATATTTTTCTGCGGTATCATTTTTTTAATATTATTTGAATTGTTTGAAGAGGAATACTAAACATTATAATAAATTAAAGATGCAGTAAATTTATTATTTGTTATTAGCTAAATAGTTTTTAAAAATTGAAAATATTATATAATCTATTTTTACTTCATCTTTTAAAAAGTTATTGTACATATAATCTATTATTTCTATATCTGTATTGATTTCATTTATAAAAATATCATGTTTATATTTGAGAAAATCGTATAAATCTAATATTTCTATAATTTTAACAGGATAATATATGAAAGCTGTGAAATTAAATATATCTTTAGAATCAAAACTGATTAAATATGGATATTCAAAATGAGGTCTTTTGATTCTCATAGCTTCACATATTGTCATTGCAAGTCCATGTCCGTATCCGTAGTATTCATGATGAACTCCTACAGCTAAGTTTATATCCTGATTATCGGATATTGAATATTTTATGTAATTATATGATTTAATAGAATGCGAATACAATTCATTATTTATATTAATATTTTCTGTTGGTAAATAATTAATTATTTCTGTTAATGTAATATCATGGAGAAATGCTGCTATGGACATATTGACAATTTCACTATAATCGAATTGTCTTATTCCCAATTTGAATATATTATCTAATTTTGATGTATCTTTTATAAAATTATTTTTCTTTGATACTTTTGCATAATAAGGCATATAATCATTTTTCCATTTAGCTCTTATTTTTGAAAGCATTCCCATACTAATATTTTTATTATAGAATATCATAAATTCTATTGTATGAATAAATAATCTATTACTATGATCTATTATATTGCATCCTGTAAATCCTATTACATTACTGAATATATCAGGCTTTTCATAATTTTTATTGAGTAATACGAATGCACTTTCAGCAATATTTTTCATTAATTCTTCATAGTTTGTATTATAGTTTTTGGATTTAAGATTTTCATTATTTTCAGATATATTTCCTATTACATTTATCCTTATCATAAGTCCCAATCTTACCAATATTTCTCCTAGTATACTTGCAGCTTTAGATGTGAATTTGTCTCGGTTTTCTTCTATCTCCAATTCTATGATTAAGTTTTTTATATTTTCAACTCTCTGATATTCATTCATAGATAATATATTTTCAAGTATAGCTTCCTGAGCTTTTTCTGTATGTTCTATAGGGTCTTTACAGTTCGTAAAAATTGAGTAGAAATAATCTTTATTATTTAATTCATTAGGGTTTATAAAAAACTCTATCATATCCAAATAGGATTTATATATATAATATTGAGCTTTGTTGAATAGAGGGTTTTCTTCTAAATTATTATTAAATAAGTAATCTATTTTATTATATGGTATAACATTAACTATACCATTTTTATTTTTAGAAATAATTTCTATTTTGTCTTTTAGTATTACTTCTTTATAATCTTTTATTTTATCTAACGGTATTGTTACATAATTATCTAAATTAATTCCCATTTAATTACCTTATTAGTTGTTATTATTATAATTATACATATATAAAATAATAAAACAAATGTTTTAGTTAAAAAAATTTGGAAAATATAAAAAAATTATTATATTATAACAGTATTAATAATAAAAATTGGAGAAGCAATGTATAATTATATATACACCCAAGAAGATTTTAGCATATTAAACAGCTATAAAAATATTTCTATATCCTTAGGAAAGTATTTAGGGGATAATGTTGAAATAGTAATATATTCTTTTGAAAATGAGGATTATCCTATAGTTTTTATGGTTAATGAATATATGCATAATAAAAGTATTGGAGATGCTATTTCCGATAAAGATAGAAGCATATTAAATGAAATGTTAGATAAAACTAATGATAATTTTTTTAAAAATAATTTTATTGAAACTGTTACAGGAGAATGTCATAAAAAAAATTATACTATTATAAAAAATTCTAATGCTGTACCTATAGCCATGATGGTTATAGATTGGAAATTTGATGTTTCTTTAGTTAATACATTAAAAGTGTTTATACCTGATAATATAGATTTGGATTTAAAAGAAAATAAAAACAGCAAATCAGAAGACATTATTATAGAATCTCTCAAAAAAGTTATAACAACTGTAGATAAAGATGAAGTGGGTCCTTCTGTTTATAATAAGACAATAATAAAAAAATTATATGCTCAAGGTGTATTTGAGTTTAAGGAATCTGTTCAGGTAGTGGCAAACTATTTAAATATTTCACATCATACAGTGTATTTACATCTTAGAAGTATAAAAAGGTCTAAGAAAATCAGAAAATAATTATTATTAAAAATAAAAAATTTAATTATTAGAATGAGGGTGAAATTTATTATATACTTCAAATAACCTTGAATTTGTAACATGAGTATATCTCTGAGTTGTAGCTATAGTTTCATGTCCTAATAATTCCTGAACTCCTCTTATTTCAGCATTATTGTTAAGCAAATGCGTAGCGAATGTATGCCTTAATGTATGAGGAGAAAAATCTATAGATATATTTGAATTTCTTATTAATCTTTTCATTGATGTTCTTATGCTTCTGTCGCTTATTGGTTTTCCAAATCTGTTTATAAATAAATAATCATTATTTTCAGAATATTCTTTTTGAATTATTCTTCTTTTTTCCATATATATATCCCAATTCTCATATATGATAGGGAGTATTGGTATATCTCTTACCTTTGAGCCTTTACCGCATACTCTCAATGTTTCAGAGCCTTTTTTTATCATGCTTAGTTTTAATGAGGCAAGCTCTGACACTCTTAATCCTATGGCATACATAAACAGAGCCATCATTTTATCTCTAATGAGTGTAAAATCTCCTTCATCATCTATGGCTAATATATTGTCTATATCTTCTATAGATAAAAATTTGGCTATATGTTCTTCCCTTTTCGGACTTTTCATATCTACTATTCTATTTTTATCTGAGTGTCCGTTTCTTATTAAATATTTATAGAATTTTTTTATAGATGATAAATGTCTTGACATAGTAGAGTTTGTTAAAGATTTTCCTTTTAAAAAAGTTAAATAATCTCTTACTGTATAATGATTAGCTTCATCTAATGAAATATTTTTACTATGTAGAAATTGGAAATACTCTTTTAAATCTTTATTATAACTATTAATAGTATGAGCAGCAAAATTTAAGGTTTGTAAATAATCACTGAATTCTTCTAATAAAACATATATATTATCATCATTGAAAACATAATCACTTTTCATATTCATAATAAAAATCCTATAACAATATATCTTTTTAAATTATTATCGAAAGTTTAAATTATAAATTTATGAAGTATGTTAACTTGATATAAAAAATTAATTAAATTTTATTTTATAATTTATACTATATACTGGTATGTCTTTTTGTGTTATTATTTTTATTTCATAACTAATTTTATTTATATTGAATATATTGCAGCATGTTTCTGTTTAGCCTACAGTATTTTTTGCAATATAGAAAGTATATTTTCTGTGAAAAGGCTGCGTTTTTATATATTATATTAAATAAATAATATATAAAAACATTGCTTTTTAGTTAAAATAATCAAAAATAATCAAGTTTATTTTTTTAATATATAACTATAAATATACTTCTTTTATTACTTTAAGCTAATAATTCAAAAATATACAAATTTTTTTAGATTTTTATCAGAAATCTAATTTTTTTTCAAATTTATTATTGAACTAGTATTATATATATTTTATACTATTTAGTAACAAAATAATATATTTAAGGATACAGTTATGGATAATAACAATAATGATTTTGAAAGGGAAGCAGTCCCAGAGAGTCAGAAAAAGAGTGTCGTCAGCATTATGATGGTGTGGACAGGATATGTATTTGTTGTAACTAGCATGATAGCAGGCGGTGGTCTTACTAATATTCTTACTATGAAAGAGATAGTAATAGTCATGATATTAGGTAATATATTCTTAAGTCTTATTGCTATAGGTATGAGTTATATAGCAAGCAAAACAGGATTGACTTTTGCACTTATAACAAGATATAGTTTTGGCAATCAGGGTTCAAGAATAGTATCTTTGTTTAGCCCAATTGTAAATTTAGGCTGGTATATTGTTCAGTCAGCTGTTTACGGAAGCATGATAGCTCAGATATTTAAACTAGGGAGCACAGGAGAGCTAGTTGCTATGGCTTTAAGTGCTATGGTAATGGGTATAATAGCATTAATAGGTTTTGAGGCTTTGAATACTTTAGGATTAGTATCAATACCGGCAATAATATTTTTATGTATAGCAGCAGCTATGAGATCTACTATGGAAGTTGAAGGAGGAATGAGTTATATAATAAATGTAGTACCTAAAAATCCGGGTACATTATCTGATGGTCTTATGATAGTAATAGGTACTTGGATATTTTCAGTTTCTACTGCTGTTGCTGATATAATGAGATATGCTAAAAGTTTGAAACATGCTGTAATAAGTGCGGTATTTAGTTTAATAATTGGTAATAGCTTATTAATAGGATGCGGTGCAATAGCAGCAGCAGCTACAGGACAAGCAGATTTACCGGCTTTACTTATATCTATGGGTTTAGTTATACCTGGTGTAATTTTATTAACTACAAATATATTTACTACTAACGGAACAAATTTATATTCAAATGCTTTAGCATTATCAAATGTTTTTAGAAATGTTGATAGAAAAATAATTTTTTATGGTATGATATTATTTTCAATGGTTATGACTTTGCTAAGACCAAATAGGATAGATGTATTTTTTGTATTTTTAAATGTTCTTAGTATTATTATACCTGCTTTGCCTGGAATAATATTTGTTGATTTTTATTATTTTAATAAGGGTAATTATCCAAAATTAAGCGAGGCTGATGCTAAACAAATAAGATGGAGTGCAGTAATATCATGGATAATAGCAACTGTTTTAACATTCTTTATAAAATGGGGATTTCAGCCTTTAAATGGTATAGTTATGGGTGCTTTGATATATTTTATATTTAATAGCATAGCTTTAAAAATGAGTAAGGAGTAAAAATATGGCTGCTAAAGAAGTAAAATTAATTCATAAAATATTTGCTGTTATTGGTATTATATTGCTTGGTATAGGTTCTTTTGTTTCATGTTTATCCTTAGACAGTTTTATAGCCAATATTGGAAATGCATTAATGATAATTGGTATAGGTATTTCTTGGTATGGTTTTTTATATTGGAAGCCTTGATTAAAAATAATATTATAAATATAAAGGATAGTATGTAAATGGATAAAATAGAAAGGGAAAAACATATTTTTTATTTGAGAGAAGCAATAAAGGAATCAATATTAGCTAAGGAGGCTGGGAATACGCCTTTTGGAGCGATAATGATTGATAAAGATGGAAATATAATATTAAGACAGCAGAATATCGAAATAACAGAACATGATTGTACGGGTCATGCAGAAACTGCTATAATGAGAAGTGCAAGTAAATTATATGACAGAAAATTTTTATGGGATTGTACTTTGTATACTACATTTGAACCTTGTGCTATGTGCTGCGGTGCTATATATTGGGGGAATGTTGGTACTGTAGTTTATGGTTTGGAAGAGAAAACATTGCTTAAATTGACAGGTGATAATGAACAAAATCCTACTTTTGATTTACCTTCAAGAGATATTATAAAGGCTGGTCAGAAGGATATAAAGATTATAGGTCCTTTTGATGAATTGACAGAAGAAATTATTGCACCTCATATAGGGTATTGGAAGTAAAGTTAGTATTATTTTAATATTTATTTAGGCATTTAAAAATATTTTAAGTTTTTAAATGCCTTTTTTTATAATAAATTTGATTTTAGTTAGTTAGTTTACTATACTAATTAATATACTAATTAAATATGAGGTGGAATATTATGACAAATTTAGAAAAAAAGCTAATGGAATTTTCTCTTAGATTAATAGATGAAAAAAAGGCTAAAATTATAGTGCCTGTAACACCAGAAACAGGATATTGGTTCGGCGGCGGAAATATGGTAGAGGATAAAGAAGGTAATTTATATATTTCAGGAAGATACAGAAATTCCGGAGATTCAAGAACAGGGCTTGATTTAGGAGATAGAGGGGCAGAACTTGCAATATTTAAATCTTCAGACAAAGGAAATATTTGGACAAAAATAAAAAGCATATTAAAAAAAGAACTTCCTAGAGGCGTATTATCTATAGAAGGTACCGCTTTGAGATTTAATAAAGATAATGAGGTGGAGCTTTATATATCTTCTGAGAAATCTGAAAATAAATATCCGGATCATCTTAAAGAATATTTAAAACCGGGAACAGGAGTATGGGATATTGATGTAATAGTATCTGATAAAATAGAAAATTTAAGTGCTTCCAATGTTAAAGAACTTATAAAAGGCGAGGATTCAAGATTTATACATTTGAAAGATCCTTTTGTGTATGACAGTTATAACGGAGAAAAATATTTAATGTTTTGTACACATCCATATAATTGGACTAGCTCAAATACAGGGTATATGTTAAGAAGAGGCGAAGAGCTTAATTTTGAAGCACCTGTATTCTACTTCTTTGAAAAAGGTCATACTTGGGATATAGCTATGACTAGAGGAACTTGCGTCATTGATATGCCTCAAGTCGGAATATTGAGAAATAAAAGAATAAGTTTATTTTTCTACGATGGAGGAGAATGCGTAAGAAATTTAGATGAGCATGAAAAAGCTGTAAAAAGACCTAGAGGATATTCATGCGAAGAATTAGGAGGAGCAGCATATATAGAGAATGGTTCATTTGCACATATTGAAAGAATAAGTAAAGAATTACCATTATTTGTAAGCCCTTACGGTACAGGCTGCTCAAGATATGTAGATGTACTTAGAACAAAAGATGGAATGTATGCTACTTGGCAGCAGTCTCAGGATAATAAATCTCAGCCTTTAGTTATGAATTTCTTAAGTAATTCTGAAATAGAAGATATATTAAATTAATAATATTAGATGGAGTAATGGTATGAAAAAGATATTATTATCTATAATTTTTATTTTGTTATTTAGTTTTTTGATGTCATGCGGTAAAAAGACAAATGAGAATTCAGGTAAAATAAGAGTGGCATATCATCCTAATGTAGGCGGAGCTTCTGCTATCATTACAGGAATACATCAGAATTATTTTAAAGATGAAGGATTAGATATAGAATTAGTAAAATTTACAAGCGGACCTACTGAAATAGCAGCTATGGTTTCAGGAGACATACAGATAGGTTATATAGGTTTTGGTGCACATACATTGGCGGCTGAAGGAAAGGTTCAGATAATAGCTACTGACGGAATAGCTGTTGTAGAAGGTATCAGAGCATTAAAAACTTCAGGTATAACTACTGTAGAACAATTAAAAGGAAAAACTTTAATAACACAGTTAGGTACATCCGGAGAAACTATTATAGATCAGGTACTAGCAGGAACAGGCGTTAATAAATCAGATATAAATATACTTAATGCTGAAGTTTCAAGTGCTGTTGCTTCATTCTTGGCTAATAAAGTTGATGCTATATCTGTATGGCCTCCTTATACTGTTGAGATAGATAATAGAATAGGATTAGAGAATTTGAATATTATAAAACCGCAGGATGTTGGCGTTGATTCTACTGCAAGCTGGATAGTAACTCCTGATTATTTGGAAGCTAATACTGATACTGTTATAAAGTTCACAAGAGCATTGTATAAAGCAATGGATTATAGAAAAGAACATTTAGATGAAGCTATTACAAATGTATCAAATCTTATAGGTTTAGATATAGCTACAGTTGCTCAAGAAAAATACAGTTCAGATTGGATGGATTCCAAAACAATGAAAAGCAGAATAGATGATGGAAGCATAAGTAATATTTACAGAAAACAAATAGATTACTTCTTGCAAAACAACAGATTAAATTCTGAACCTGTTGCTGTAGATAAATATGTGAGAATTGACATTATAAAACAAGCATTAAACTGATTAAATTATAGTTCACAGTTAAAATAAATATAGTTTTAACTGTGAAGTAGTCAATTATATGCTTAGATTTTTTATTAAGAGGTATAAAAATGAATAGTAAACCTATGGGTAAAAAGAAATATATATTTACCGCAGTTTCCATTATCATAGCTTTATTAGTATGGCAGCTAGTATCTTCTTCTGTGGCAGGGGCTGTTATTGCAAGTCCGGCTGATGTATTAAAGTCATTTATAAGAGAGATTACTAATGGTAAATTATTAAATCATATAGGTATAAGTTTATTTAGGGTATTGTCTGGTTTCGGATTAGCATTTGTTGTATCAATACCTATAGCATTTTTAATGGGTTGGTATCAGCCTGTACAATTATTAATAGAACCTATAATACAATTTGTTAGGAATATACCGGCATTAGCATATATACCTTTGGTTGTAGTTGCTCAGGGAGTTGGAGAAAGTGCTAAAATTACAGTTATATTTATATCTACTTTTTTGGTAATGATTATAACAGTTTATCAAGGGGTAAGAGAGGTTGATCAAACTTTAATAAAAGCAGCCAGAGTCCTTGGTGCTAAAGATAAAGATATTTTCTTAAAAGTTGTAATACCGGCTTCAGTACCTTATATATTGGTTGGTATGCGTTTAGGATTAGGTGCTTCTCTTACAACTCTTATTGCTGCTGAATTAACAGGCTCTAGTTCAGGATTAGGACAGATGATTCAGGAGGCAAGTCTTTACTTTAGAATGGATATAGTTATGCTTGGAATAATACTTATTGGTATTACAGGCTTAATATTAAATTTTATAGTAAGCATAATAGAAAACAAGTTGACTGTATGGCAGGAAAAGAAAAAAAGATAATAAGTTATAATAAAAAATTATATAAAAGAGATTAAATATGTCAAATAAAGAAGTAAAAGTAAAAATTTCTAATGTTAGTAAAATATACAAAGGTACAACTAAAGATGTTCATGCTTTAGATAATGTAAATTTAGATATATATAAAAATGAATTTGTATGTGTAATAGGTTCTTCAGGATGCGGAAAAAGTACATTACTCAATATACTTGCAGGACTTGATACTCCGAATTCAGGCAGTATAGAAATAGACGGAAAACCTATAGAAGGTACAGGAGTTGATAGAGGTGTTGTATTTCAGCAGTATGCTTTATTTCCTTGGCTTACCGTTGCAAAGAATGTAGCTTTTGGATTGGAATTGCAAAAAAAACCAAAATCTGAAATAAATGATATAGTAGATCATTATCTTAAGGCTGTTGGATTAATAGATTTCAAAAATGCTTATCCTAAGGAACTTTCAGGCGGTATGAAGCAGCGAGTAGCTATAGCCAGAGCTTATGCTGTTAATCCTAATATACTTCTTATGGATGAACCTTTTGGAGCTTTAGATGCACAGACAAGAGCTCAATTGCAGACTGAACTTTTGAATACTTGGGATAATGAAAAGAAAACTTGTTTCTTTATTACTCATGATGTAGATGAAGCCGTATTTTTGGCTCAGAGAGTTGTTATAATGAGTCCAAGACCCGGAAGAATTAAGAGTATAGTAGAAGTACCTATAGCATATCCTAGAGTACCTGAAACTAAATTATCAAAAGAATTCAATGATATAAAAAATCAATTATGGCAGTTAGTATATCATGAATATTTAGAGGCTAAAAAATAGGGGAGTAAATTAAGAATGAAAAGAATATTTGAATTAAATTATACTGATACATTTAATATGGATACTAATACATTGATAGAAACAATAAGAAATTCTGAAGGAAGAACATTAATGGCAGAATCTCTAATATATAAAAGACCATTGATAGAAAGAGTTACAGATCCTGAAATTTTGGCTGCTATGGGAGTGGACTTAATTACATTAAATATATTTGATTTACTTAATCCTTTTATATATGATTTAGACGAAGTTGAAGGTGATAATTCTATGCCTTTAGTAGAAAGTACTTTTAAAGGTCAACTTAAATTATATGAATCTTCAAGAAAAAGAAATGATCACATAGAAAGAATAAAAAAGTATACAGGAAGATTTATAGGTATAAATTTAGAACCTGTGGGAGAAGGTGTAGATTATCCTGAAGGTTTAAAAGCTACCAAAGATAATTATAAAAGGGCTTTAGATTTTGGAATAGATTATATAGTATTAACAGGCAATCCTCATACAAAAGTTTCTATGGATACAATAGCAAAAGCAGCTGAAGAATTAGCTTCTATTGCCAAAGGTAAAATGATGATTATTGCAGGTAAAATGCATGGAGCAGGTGCTGGCAATACTGATACTTTAAGCACAGTAAAACAAATTGCAGATGCAGGTGCTGATGTTATAATGTTTGGTGCTCCCGGAACTTTACCCGGTTATACGGTAGAGAAAGTTCATGAGCTTATAGATGAAGCTAAAAGATTTGGCATGCTTACAAAAACAGCTATAGGAACTGCTCAGGAAGGGGCACCTATAGATACAATAAAAGAAATTGCATTAATGTCTAAAATGGCAGGAGCAGATATAATGCATATAGGAGATGCAGGCGTAGGAGGTATATCAAGTCCTATGAATGCTATGGCTATATCATTGGTATTAAGGGGAGAGGTGCATACATATAGAAGAATGGCTTTGAGAAGATAATAAAAATATATTGTTTAGCAGTGATAAATTCTTTTTGATATGAATAAGTTTTAATATAAAAATAATTAAAAAAGGAGAATAAAAAATGAAAAAAACTATGTTAGTTTCTATTTTATCAATAGCATTAATAGCTTTGATAATATCATGTTCAGGAGGAAACAATACTGCTTCTTCTCAAACAAATAGTTCCCTTGATAAAATAAGAGTTGCATATATGGCAGATTTTTCAGGAACTTCTGCTGCAGCTATTGCTCAGGAAAAAGGTTTTTTTAAAGAAGAAAATTTAGATGTTGAATTAGTTAAATTTTTAAATGGACCTTCTGAGGTTGCTGCTATGCTTTCAGGAGATATACAATTCGCTTATATAGGACATGGTGCTCATTCTTTGGCTATTCAAGGCAAAGTCAATGTATTATTTCCTAATGGATTAAGCAAATCTGAACAAATTCTAGTTGGGAAATGGGCTAATATCAATGCTATTTCTGATTTAAGAGGTAAAACAGTAGGTACTCAGCTTGGAACTTCCGGAGAAATTTTATTGAATTTAGCTTTAGATAAGGCAGGTGTAAATAGAGCAGAATTGAATGTTGTTAATATGGATGTAAGCGGAATAGTATCATCTATGATAGGTAAAAAAGTTGATGCTGTATCTGTATGGGCACCTTATACTTTTGAAATTACTAAACAGCTTGGGGATCAAGTAGAATCTATTGCAACTATAATTGATTATTCTGATGAGGGCGTATTCCCTAGCAGCTGGGTAGTTACTCCTAGTTATCAAAAAAATAATCCTGATATAGTTAATAGATTTTCAAAAGCTATATTGAAAGCTATGGATTATAGAGGTGCTAATATAGATGAGGCAGTTGAAATAGTTGCTAAGGTAAACGGAACTCCTGTAGAATCTGTATCTTCAGAAAAAGAAACTGCTTTATGGCTTACAGGAGAAGATATAAAAAATAATTATTCTGATGGTACTGCTGCTAAATGGTATGAATCTCAGCAAAAAATATTTATAAACTCTCAAGTTATAATAGAGCCTGTAGATGTTAATAATTATGTTCAATTTGAATTAATTAATAATTTATTTAAATAAATTATTATTCTAAAATAATAATGATGCATATAAAAATATATGCATCATTTTTTATTATAAAATAAAGATTATTATTAATAGTTTGACAAATCATAATTTTATAATATAATACAAAACCGTCTGTTTTTTATTCTTAAAGGTAAATTAAATATAAAAATAATGAAGAGATTAAAAGCTAAAAATATCAAAGAACAAAATTATATTGATATAGTAAAATTATTAAAAATAGGTAATTATTCAAGAGCTGATTTGGCTTATAATTTAGAATTAAGTAAAGCAAGTATATCTGTACTAGTAGATGATTTAATTAATATGGGAATAGTATATGAGAAATGTGATGGTGAGTCATCATCTTTAGGTGGTAAAAAACCTATATTATTAGATATAAATAAAAACTTAGGATATTTTATAGCTATACATTTTAGAAGGGAATTATGCAATATAGCTATTGTTAATTTGGAAAATGAAATCATAGAAGAATGTTCATTAAATGTAAATATAAATTGTGATTATAGAATAACATTTAATCCAATAATAAAAAAAATTAAAGATTTAAAAAATAAATATAAGGATAAAAAAATATTTTCTATAGGAATATCTGTACCCGGTAAGATAAGTAAAAAAAATAATAATATCCTTGTAGATTGTATGGGAATACCTGAATGGAAAAATATACCATTAAAAGAATATATAGAAGAGAATACTAATACTAATGTTATCATTGACAGATATGCATGTGCTATGCTTACACATAGTATGCTTGAAGAGATGAAAAAATCTATGCCTATACAAACTTCATCTGTATATATTTATTTAGGTAATTGGATTGGAGTATCTGTATCTAGCAACGGATCAATTTTGTATGGTACGCATGACACTGCAGCTAACTATTCTCATACTATAGTAACTGATTCTAATTATATTTGTATGTGCGGAAAAAAAGGATGCTGGGAATCTGTTGCTAGCATTAATGCTTTTATGAATGAGCTTAAAAACAGAGATAATAAATATAAAAATATAAGCTACAATGAAATTATAAAAAATCATATTAATGATGATATTGTTATTGATACTTATAAAAACTTTTCAGCTTATTGGGTTTCTATAGGAATATATAATATAGTTAATACTTTTGACCCTGAAACTATATTTATAGGCGGAGAGATGCTTTATTTAGGCGAAGACTTTATTAACGAAATAAAAAATAATATAAAAAATAAATATAATTCTTATAACTTCCTTACAGAAATAAATTTTATTAATAATTTTAAAGATATAGAAATATATGCTGCTTCTTCTGTGGCTATATATGATTTTTATAATTATAGCATGTATAAATATTTATCTGAATGAATATTTATACATATAATATTGATATTTTCTAAGTATTATGTTAATATTATTATGTAAACTATATTATGATAATAAGATTATGATAACTAATACTGAAGATAATGTTAAAGATAAATATTTAAAAGAAAATTTAATAGCATATATTGGAAATAAGAGAAGATTGCTTTCATTTATAAAAAATACTATTTCGGCAATATTGCAGGAAGATAGTAATATAAAAACAGCATTGGATCTATTTGCAGGAAGCGGAAGCGTTTCAAGACTTTTTAAAACTTTGGATTTGGAAGTTTATTCTAATGATTGGGAATATTATTCTTATATTCTAAACTATGCTCATTTATGTATAAATGAAGAAGACTTATCTAATATGTTTATTCATACGGGCGGTGCAGAGAATACAATAAATATGATTAATGATATTAGATATATTGATGATGATGACAGATATATATCAAAATATTATGCTCCTTCAAGCGATGAAAATCCTGATTTAATAAATGAAAGACTTTTTTATACTCATTACAATGCTGAGAGAATTGACATTATAAGACATAATATAGAAATGCTTTACAAAAATAATGTAATAAATGAAAAGGAATATTATTATCTTATAGCTTCTATAATATATGAATCAGCTACCCATACAAATACTTCCGGAGTTTTTAAAGCTTTTCATGCAGGTTTCGGCGGAAGAAATAAAGATGCATTGCATAGAATTATGGCTCCTATATCATTAAAGCAAATACCTTTATACAATGGTAAAAAATGCCATGTGAGTATGATTGACGCTAATGAGTTTGTTATAAAAAATAGAAATAAGCATTTTGATTTAGTATATTTAGATCCTCCTTATAATCAGCATCAATACGGAAGCAATTATCATTTGCTTAATACTATAGCTCTATGGGATAAGCCTGTAATTAATAAAAATATATATGTGAATGGCAAGAAAACAGATAAAGGCGGTATAAGAAAAGATTGGATAAAAACTAAATCTATGTACTGCTATAAAAAAACTGCTAAAGATACTTTAATAAATTTATTGGATAATATAGATTCTAAACATATAGTAATGAGTTATTCTACAGATGGTATAATAGAGTATGATGATTTGATATCAATACTTGAAAATAGAGGTAAATTAGATATTGTTACTTCTGAATATACTAAATACAGAGGTGCTAAAAGATCTATAGTTAATAAAACTAAAAACATAGAATACTTATTTGTAATTGATACTTCAAAAACAAATTACAGCAGTGTCAATAAAAAATTGAGGTATATAGATAATATCAGATTAAAAATGGATAATCCTTTGGATTGTTCCAAAGACAATATAATATTTGATTATGATAAAGATGATATTATAATATTAAATTTAAAATATTCTGTTCATATAATAAATAAAGATGAGATATGCAGCAAACTTAAAGATAAAAGTTTGGAATATATAAAAGTATTTTCTATGTTTTTGGACAAGTATATTAAAGATGATAATATTAATGCATTGAAAATTTATTCTTATCATATTAATGCTGCCATACTTGCCAATGATATAAGACTTATAAAATATTTTGGGGAATATATACTTCAAATTTACAGCAGATTATGTTCATCAAAATCTAATGAATACCTTATAGATATTACTAATAGTATTTTAGATATTTTATCATATTATAATTCTGAGATAAGCATTATTTCTAAAATAAAACAGCGTATAATTTATAATATAAAACATTCAAATATTTCCGAAATTAATAAAAATAAATTACTTATTAGACTTGAAAAATAATTAAAAAATATTATATTTATTTGTATAAAAATACTATTAGAGTAGTATAATTATTAATGAAGTGAAAATATATGGTTAATATTATAATAAAAATGATATTTGTCATCATAGCTGCTTCGGGATTTTTGTATGCTCAGGATTATAATGATGATGTCAATACTATGCTGAAAATATTTAATGAAATAAGAGATAATGAAAATTTATATCCATTTGAAATTGATGATAAATTAAATAATATTGCAGATATCAGAGCAAAAGAGCTTGCTATAAGTTTTTCTCATATTAGGCCTAATAATACAAAATATGATGAATTGCTTTATGAAAATAGAATAATTGTTTATTCATCTAATGAGAATATAGCTTATAGATTTAAAAATGCTGAAACAGTTGCTAGTTATTGGATGAATTCTAATAAATATAAAGTAAATATTCTAAGCGATAAATTTACTCATATGGGTGTCTCGCATTATGCCATTAATGGTGAGGATTTTTGGGTAGTTATATTTGCCCAACTAAGAAGATGATTTAATTACTATTTAATTCCAATATGATATCTAATATTTTTTTTCTTAAAGTTTCTATATTAGTATTATTTTTTGCACTTATAAAGACAGCATCATCATAAGAGGTTAATATTTTATTTTTCTGTACTTCATCTATGCAGTCAGATTTATTAAATATAACTATTCTTTTTATATGAGCGGCATCTATCTCTTTTATTATGCTTTCTACATGCAAAAGTTTTTCATCTATATTTTCATCGCTTGCATCAGATAAATGCAAAAGTAAATCAGCTTCAACAACTTCGGATAGCGTAGATTTAAATGAAGCTACTAAAGTATGAGGAAGTCTATCTATGAATCCTACAGTATCGCTTATTATTACTTCCACAGGCGTATCATCACTTAAATATAATTTTCTCGTATGTGTATCTAGTGTAGCAAATAATTTATCTTCAACATAAACAGATTCTTTACAAAGCAGATTAAATAATGTACTTTTTCCTGCATTTGTATATCCAACTATTGCTATTCTAAAAGTATTTTCCCTTCCTTTTCTTCCTGTACTAGCAGATTTTTCTACCTTACTTAATTGAGATTTTAATTTATGTATACGCTCTCTTGCTCTTCTTCTGTCATATTCAAGCTGTTTTTCTCCAGCTCCTCCTCTTAATCCTATACCGCCTTTTATTTGGCTTAGATTAGTTCTTTTACCTTTTAATCTTGGGTATTCAAATTCTAAAAAGGCTAATTCCACCTGCATTTTAGCAGTCATAGTTTTAGCTCTTAAAGCAAATATTTCTAATATTATTTCTGTTCTTGTAAGTGCTGTTATATTAGAGCCTTCTTCTATAGCATTTACCTGAGAACCGCTAAGCTCATTATCAAATATAAAATATTCTGCATTATCAATAGCAGCACTTTCTTTTAAACTTTCTAATTTCCCTGTACCAATATAAGTTCCGGCCGTTATTTTTTGCTGTATGAATGAATATTTATTTACAACTTCATAACCTGCTGTATCGCATAGCATTGCAAGCTCATTAAGTATATTATCTATATTTATTTTAGTGTTTCTGTATTGTCTGCTGTCGGTTACAAATATTATATATGCTTTTTTTATTTGATTATTATTCATAAAAAATTTTACCCAATATTATTATTTAATAACTAATGAATTATAAAGTTCTATTGTTTTGTCTGATAAATATTGTTTTTTACTCAAAACAAAATTTATAGATTCTAATACTACTTCTAAAAATGCATTATCAAAATCTGTAAAAATTTTCTCTCTTATTTTATCAGCAGTCTGAATATTTCTCGTAGGCTCAAGATAATCTGCTGCATATATTATCTTTTCAAGTATAGTCATATTTCCATGTCCTACAGTATGACTTTCTATTGCCTCCAAAATTTCTTTATCATTTATTGAGAATTCTTTTTCTGTGATTATAGAACTTACCCTAGCATGCAGTAAGGCACCTGTTATATAATTTGGGTATTCTTTATTATCATTTTCAAGTATTATTTTACGCATTTCATTATCTTTATATCTCTTTCCCAAATCATGGCATAATGCTGCAATAGAGGCTTTATTTATATCTATATCATATTTTTCTGCTATTTGAACGGAAAGCTCTCTTGTAGAAAATATATGTTTTGCTCTGAATGGTAAATATTTTTCTATATATTCAGCTATTTTTTTTTCCTGATTATTAAATTCTTTCATAGTAATTTATTCCTGTTTATGATTAATTATTTTATTATACTGAAATTATTTTGTAATTTCAATATTATTTACTTTGCAAACAGGCATGAAACATAATGATTTTCTGCAATTTTTTCAGCATTAGGAATATTATTTTTGCATTCTTCTTTAGCATATATGCATCTTGTATGAAATCTGCATCCTGAAGGTATATCAGAAGCATTAGGTATTTCTCCTTTGATTGGAAGTTCTTTTATTATATTAACTCTTCCTGAAGAAGCATCTGGAACTGCAGCTATTAAGGCCTTTGTATAAGGGTGTTTGGGATTATCTATTATTTCATCAGCATCTCCAATTTCTACAATATTTCCTAAATACATAACTGCCACCATATCGGCAAAATATCTTGCCGTTGATAAATCATGGGTAATGTATATATAGCTTAAATTTTTTTCTATTTGAAGCTCTTTCATCATATAAAGAATTTCAGCCCTTGTGGATAGATCTATCATAGAAACAGGCTCATCAGCAACGACTAATTTAGGATTAAGTATCAAAGCTCTTGCAGTTGCTATTCTCTGACGCTGTCCGCCTGAAAGCATATGAGGATATCTTTCCATAAACTCTTCCGGAGGATTAATCTTTACATCTTTTAAAGCCTTGATAACCATATCATCATAAACTTTTTCATCTCCATCAATATTATGAATATATAAAGGCTCTTTTAATACATCTTTTATTTTAAATCTTGGATTCATAGAAGCATAAGGATCCTGAAATATCATCTGTACATTTCTTCTATATTTGGCTGTTTCTTCTTTATTAAAATTATTAATATTTTCATTTTCAAATATAATATTTCCTGATGTAGGGTTTATCAATTTCATTATAAGTTTGCCTATAGTAGTTTTTCCGCTTCCGGATTCTCCTATTATTCCAAGTATTTTTCCCCTTTTTAGTTCAAAGCTAACATCATCAACGGCTTTAATCTCTTTAGATTTTTTCATTAAACTTTCTATAATATTGGCATGAGGATTAAAATATTTTTTTACATTTTCAAGTTTTAATATTATATCATTATCCATTTATAACTCTTAATCATTTTATTTTTTATAATAGTAATATATTCTAATATAGAAATCAAGTATTTATTTTTTATAATGACAAGTAATGAAATTAAGTTAAATTTTTTTTTTTAATAATGTTATAATAACTTCTATATTATTAATGAAATATGTAATTATTACATAGTTTTTATTTTAGCATTACATGCTATGTGTATATATTACTGTATTTTTTAGTATAGTTATATATTTAATTATACTAATAACAAAGGAATATACACTATATTATTTATAAAATATACTCTAATAAAACTATCCGCTATATACTAATTTCAATAATAACCTGCTTATAATTTATAGTAATGAATAATATAAACATACAAAGAATTCAAGACAAATACTAATTAACTAAATGGCATGCACATAAATGCCCATTTCCTATATCTTTTAATATAGGTTCTTTATTTTGGCATTCATCTATTCTTTCTTTGCATCTGTCATAAAACATACAGCCTTTAGGAGGGTTAAGCAAATCAGGAGGAGTACCTTCTATAAACTCCAATTTACTTACAGCTTTATTTAATCTAGGGGTAGCTTTTAAAAGTCTTTTTGTATATGGGTGTTTAGAATTTTCGTATATATCTTTATTGTCTGCAAGTTCTAAGATTTTTCCTCCGTACATAACGCATACTTTATCTGCAATTTCAGCTTCTAATGCTAAATCATGAGTTATAAAAATAAATGACAAATCAAAATCTTTCTTTAGTTTTTTTAATAAATTGATAATCTGTGCCTGAACTATAACATCCAATGCCGTAGTAGGCTCATCAAGTATAATAAGTTTAGGTTTTAAAAATAAAGCAGCGGCTATAACAACTCTCTGCTTCATACCTCCTGAAAGTTCATGAGGATACCTTTTGGCAGTATCTGCATGAAGACCTACATATCCCAAATATTCTTCTATAAGTTTTGTGGCATCTGATTTGCTAATATCAATATGTCTGTTTATAGTTTCTATCATCTGCTTTTCTATTGTATACACAGGAGTGATGGAATTCATTGCTCCTTGAAAAACCATAGATATTTTACTCCACCTGATATTCTTTCTTACATACTCTTCTTTAAGAGGTATAATATCCTCATTATCAAGTATTATTCTTCCTCCTTCATATTTTCCCGGTATAGAAGGCATTCTTAAAAGAGATGTGCCAAGACTAGTTTTTCCGCATCCTGATTCTCCGACAATACCTAAAGTTTCGCCTTTCTTTATTTGAAAACTGATGTCATTAATTGCCTTTACTAAACCTTTTGAGGTATGATAGTACATTTTTAAATTTTCTACTTTCAATATATTTTCCATTGATTGTCCTGCTTACTATGAATGTATTATGTTAATTATAATATAATATTAATATTTTTACAATTAACCTTATATGAAAATTAATAATTAATATCTTTAAATAAACATTTTTTTTACAATGTTGATTTTTTGTATAAAATGTATTGTAATATTATATGTTTTATACTAAGTATGAAATAAATAACGAAAAATATTAGATAATATTATTTACTTAAATTTAATAAATTGTATTCTAAAAATAGACATTTTTGAGATTATGTTTTTTTGTGAGGTAATATGTTTAATAGAAATTCTATAGTAGTAATGATTATATTTTCTTTGATTATCACTTCTTGCGGAAGTTATTTTAACCCAAGATATTATTATAATAAAAATAAAACTTCATCAGGTGCAAACACAAATGAAAGTTTACCTGATGATGTTGTGATTGAAGATGAAATTATTCCTGAAGGTGAAGATCCATTTAAAAAGGGTGATTGGAATGATATAGGATATAATGGTTTTAATGGGAATGAGATAAAAGATTGGTTTTTAAAAGTATCTTTTGATAATAGTAATGTACCTATATATGAATTTTATAAAGATAATTCTAAATCATGGTATAACAGTGATCCTTCTATAGTTGAATATAGTTTTGATGCTTCAGGAGATGGAAATAAGGCTCAGGGTATAACTATAACACCTATGACGGTATATAAATATGAGTTTAAAAACCCTTTGGTAACTATAGATAGTGCATATAATCAGTCTGACAGAATGAATAGATTTTTATTTTATAGAATAAAAGGATCAGCAAAAGTTGCTAGCATAGGAGTAGATTTAAATAACTATTTAATCGCTGTAGATACTCATTCAAAATTGGTATTTGCTTATGCTAAAATAACAAAAACTGCCAGTGCTCCTGTAGTTGGTACACCGTATCCTGTAGAGTTCAAGGCTGTAGAATTATTTGAAAGTAAGAAGAAATTTTATGAATATGATCCTATAGGTATAGTACATGCTGATGGAAAGGTTACTCTATATGCTGAATATCAAAATGAAATGAGATTAAATTCTACAGGATATTTTCCTTCAATTCATGATGAAAATAGACCTATAGCATCATATCAAGGTGCAGGAACTTCTCCTTATTTCAATAAGAATGCTGCTGATAATAAAAAAGAGATGAAATTGACTTTTACTTCTATAGAATTAAGAAATATAGATTCTAAATCAGCAAATAGAAATGCTATTACTGGTAATGTTGGTTGGTTTGGTAAAGTATTTAACTATGCATTATTCGGATATGATATGAAATTAGATTTTTATAGTTCTTCAAGTGAGCTTCACTCTTTTGCATCATTTACTAGTTTGAATCCTAGTAAAATAGATCAGGCATTGAAAGTAAATGTAGGCAGCACAGGAAGTATGAGTATAACATCAAAAGAGCATTCATTACTTTATGATGAAAATGATGACATAACAATATCAATGGCGGTTAATTTAACAAAATATGATGAAAGATCTGGAGATGTTTTGTATGAAGTACATTATCCTTATGCTTATAGTGAAAATGATAAAATAAAGATAGAACTCAAATATAATAAAGGTAATAATACTTTTGAATTGGCTTCTATTACAGATGAATATGGAAATAGGGTACAGTCTAAAACTTCAAATTTAACTGTTAATGCTAATAGTGAAGCTGAAATATCTATGACGATTGATGGTATGGACGGTCCTAATAATGAAGATAATTGCGGAAATGGAGCTACGGGATTGAATAATCAAATAGAATTAAAAATTAAGTTTAAATTTGAAAATATAAAATAAATAATAATGGGCATTTGATTTATAAATCAGATGCCCTTTTATGATATTATCAGTTAATAAATCATATAATGAAAATGTACTCCGTTTTCTTCTTGAATATCATTATATAATTCTATAAATCCTAGTTTTTTATAAAATTCATAAGCATAATGGCTTGATTTTACAGTGTACTTATCTGAATTTAAAATATTTTTTGCCTCATTAAATAAACTGCTTGCTATACCTAGTTTAAAATATCTGTCATCTACGAAAAAAAGAGAAATATGGTCGAAATCAGTTATTTCAAGCATTCCAACTATTATATCATCTTTATTTTTAGCAATGAGCATCAAAGAGCCTTGCATAAAGAATCTTAATTTCATGTTATTAGCAGATATAAAAGTTAGTACATTATTAATACCTTCATTCGTATCTAAATTAGAATTATATTTCAAATATATATTTTTGGCGAGAATAGAAATATCATCAATATTTTCAATTCCCGCCTTTTCTATTTTAAACATTATATTTTATTATTCAAATGTTTTTATTAATCTTTGGAAAGGAAGGTGATTAGTATCTTTAACAAATGAGCCATTTTTATAATATCTTAAATAAGGTATTAAATCATTATTCCATACAGTTTCTTTGAAATTCATGAAAGGTTCATATAAAGGACTTTCATTATACATACAAATATAAACTGTAATATCTATAGGTGATTTCTCTTCATTTGCTTTTAATTCTCTTTCTAAGCCTTTCCAATCTCCGCACCAATCCTGAGTGAATATAGCCAAAACATTTTCTGAAGATTTTTTTATATCATCACTTACTTCTTTAGTATCCATTATATGCTGCATTTCTTTATCACTAATGGTTTTAAAAGTTAACATTATTTACTCCTTAAAATTTTTTATTTAATGCAGTAATAATACAGTAAAATATATTTTTAATCAAGAAAATATTTATTATTACGATATTAACTTTGGGGGAGTGTATTATGAAAAGAATTTGTATTTTTATTATTATTTTTAATATGATTAATTTTTCTTTATTTGCAGGCGATTTTTTAGATAATCAGAAAAGATACAGCAGAGTAAGAACAGCAATAAAAGAAAAAGATGAAATTGTCAAAAATACATTAAAAAATAATAATATAGAATTAAAAAATCTTAATGTATTAATAACAGCATACAAGCAGGAAGACATACTTGAAATATATGCAAAAAATAAATCCGATGCATCGTACAAAAAAATAGCATCATATAACATAGCAGCAAAATCTGGCATACTAGGTCCTAAGAGAATGGAAGGAGATTTACAGGTTCCTGAAGGGTTTTATCATATAGACAGATTCAATCCGGCAAGCAGCTATTATCTTTCTTTAGGTATTAATTATCCTAATGAATCCGACAAAAAGAAAAGTAATGCTTCCAGATTAGGAGGAGATATATTCATTTATGGTGCTGATGTTACTATAGGATGCATGCCTATGACCGATGATAAAATAAAAGAAATATATTTATATGCTTTATATGCTAAAGATAATGGACAAAATAAAATACCTGTTTATATTTTTCCATTTAAAATGACAGATAGAAATTCTGATTATTATAAAAAATATTATGATGAATCTTTAATAAACTTTTGGTCAAATTTAAAAAAAGGATATGATATATTTCAAAAAACTAAAAAAGAATTAAATATTAAAATAGATTCTAAAGGAAACTATGTATTTTAAATTCTTGCAATTTTTCTATAAAAATATTACTATTATAAATATATATAATAATTGGGTAATAGTTAATGATTCAAATGAATAAAAATACTTCTTTTGTAGATGCATACAATTTCTGGTCATATTTACTGATTGCTATTGTATTTTTTAACTATTTATTTTTCAGATCTTTAATAATAGATAATAATTCTTTTATATATTTGATTACATTTATTTTAGATTATATTGTATTAATATCTTTTTTTCTTCTGGTATTTTATAAATTTTACAACTGCATATTTAATTCAGAACCTTTTTTAGCGGTATTTGGAATATTGTTTATAATATCCGGTACTCTAAGACTTTATGCTATAGAAATTAATATTTATAATTATATAGAGTTATTATATTTTTTATCAATATTCATTCTTACAATAAAAATTTTTGCTTCTATAATAAAATCAAATAATATAATGGAATTAGATAGGGGAATATATGTTTTTATGTTTCTTTCTTTAGCCTCATCTAATATTAATTATATTTTAGTGTCAGCCAATAAAATAATAGATACTGATATTTTTCACTATATATCTACTTTTATATCAGCGTATATGAGCAAATTATCATCTTTTTCATTTTTAATATTAATGATAGCTTATATACTTTTTTTCATGAAAAAAGTTGTTATGGAAAATATTAATAAATCATTCTTTTTTATAATTATGATGGTAATATTATCAATAATAGCAATGTTAGTATTTGGTAATTCTTTCTTTTTGATTGTAGTGTCATTCTTTGGGGCTTTAGGTATTGTTATGTATTTGCCGTTTACTGTTTATCTTGTAGTAATTATAATGTTTTTAATGACTTTATTCACATCTTTTATGAGTTCTTTGGTATCAAAATACTATTATCCTAAATTGATTGTATTTACTTTATTTATGCTTGCCGGACTTGATATGAGCAATTTTGCATTAAGATTAATATCTGTATTTGCTATTATGGAGATGCTTGCGGTATGTAATACAAAAAAAGACGATGCAGAATATTTGACAAATAATACTCTATAATATATTATTTCTATTATTTTTAATTATGATTTTAGAATACTAAATTATTGAATATGAAAAAAGAAATTATTAAAGAAGAAAAAAATATTAGTCTTGAAGATATAGAAAAAATTGCTGAATTTTTTAAAAATATATTAAAAGACGGGGATATTGTTATAATGGAAGGAAATCTAGGATTTGGAAAGACTACATTTGTAAGAGTATTATCCAGATTTCTTGAAAGCACTGATATTGTGAGCAGTCCGTCATTTACTTTGATAAATGAGTATGATATAGTTTTAAACGGCGAAGAAAGTATTTTAAGACATGTTGATTTATATAGACTTGAAAAGGAATATGAGCTTGATGATATAGGATTCAAAGATAAAATTAGAGAGAATGGAATTACCATGATAGAATGGGGCAGTAAATTTAAAGATTATTTTGAAGCTCCGTATTATTTATTTGAAATAGAAATGCAAGAAGAAAATAACAGGTTATATAGGATTAGTTTGATTTCATGAAAAAATTATTTGTATTATTCATAATGATATTTACCGTATTAATATCATGTTCTAAGCAAATAGATAAAAATACTATAATAAATGCCATGAGCAGTATTTCATCTGTTAATGTTGTTATTGGAAATACTATAGATTATGAGGTTCATATATTTTCTAAAAATAATATAGATTATAATTTTGAAGATTTATCATTTGATGATAGAGATAATAAATGCAGAATCATATCTGTTGAAAATCAAACTAAGAATTCCGGAGAATATAAAGAAAGAATCATAAAATATAAAATAGGTTTTTATGATGTAGGACAATTTGTTATATATCCTTTTAAGATTTCATATAATTATAATAATGAATATAGAGAACTTAATGGAGAGGATATAACTATATTGGTGCATCCTTTTTCTGACGGAGAGACTTTGCCTCCTATGAAAGGTACTATTGGTATACCTATGCCTTCTTATGTATGGATATTTGCTGTGATTATAGTTTTTGCTGTTATTGGAATAATAATACTTATTTTTGCTGTAGTAAAATATATAGAAAGAAAATTCAATGAAAAAATAAATATAAAAGAAGATACAGAAGCATTGAATGCTTTAAAACTAATTGACTTCAATACTTATTATAATGAAAATAAATATGCAGAGTATTATTTTGAATTGACATTTATATTTAAAAGGTATCTTACAAAAAGGTTCAAATTCAATATAGAAGATATGACTACCAGCGAAATAAATCAATTATTTAAAGAAAATGTATTTAATGAAAGCGACTATATAATAAAAATGTTTGAAGAATCAGATTATGTGAAATTTGCCAAACAGATTCCTGAACTTAAAATAATGCAGAAGGATTATGATTTTTGTGTTGACTACATAATAAAAAACGGCAATTTATATACGGCATTAAAATTGGAAGAAAAAGAAAATAAGAAGATAAGAAAAGAAGAAAATAAAAAACTAAAAAAAGAGTTAAAAGAGCAGAAAAAACTTCAAAAGAAAATGGCTAATCTTTAGGAAAACAGTTAAGAGTGAAATATGAATGAATATGATATAAAAGATACTATAGCAGCATTATCTACCCCATATTCAAAAAGTGCATTAGCTATAATAAGAATGTCAGGAAGCAGGGCATTGGAAATAGCATCAAAGATATGTTTTTATGCTAATAATGAAAATAAGAATATAAATAATTTTGAACATAGAAGAACTTATTATGCTTTGATAAAAGATGAAAATAATATTCCTATAGATGAGGTTATAGTATTATCTTCTTTATCTCCTAATACTTTCACATCCGAAGATACAATAGAATTTATATCTCATGGCAGTATTGTTGTTATAGACTCTATTATGAATATATTAATGAGAAATGGGGCAAGGGCAGCTAATAGGGGAGAGTTTACATACAGAGCCTATATCAATGGAAGAATAGGTATAAGTGAGGCTGAGGCTATACATGATTTAATAGATTCTAATAATAAACTTATGGCTGAGGCTAGCATATATAAAATGAGAGGCAGGCTTACAAGGGAAATAGATAAACTTAGAGAAAATATAAAGAATTCTCTTATGCTTATTTATGGAGAATTAGATTTCCCTGAAGATGATACTGAAAGTTTTTCTTATGATAAGCTGATAGAAAATTTTAAGATTATAAAAAAATATATAGAAAATATTTTATCTAATTCTAAAAGAGTTGAAAATCTTATTAATGGTATAAAGGTTGCTATATTAGGCAGAGTTAATGCAGGTAAAAGCAGCATTTTTAATATGATATTGAATAGAGAAAGAGCTATTGTTTCAAATATTGCAGGAACTACAAGAGATTTTTTAAGTGAAAATATTTATATTGAGAATATACCTTTTTATTTAATGGATACTGCAGGGTTTCATAAAAATGCTGATAATGATATTGAACTTGAAGGAATTGAAAGGGCAAAAAAATGTGCTTATGAATCTGATATTATACTTGCTGTGTTTGACGGAAGCGATATAGCAAATGAAGATGATATTAATTTAATAGAGTTTTTGAAAACATTGGAAAATAAAAATATTATATATGTACTTAATAAAAGCGATGAGAATAAAAAGTTTAATAAAGAAATAGAGTCAAATAATATTATCAATATAAGTACAAAAACAAAATCTGGAAAAGATGAATTGATATCAGCCTTGAAAAATTATGTTTCTGATTCTGATATGGATATTTTTAATAAGGAGACTTATGTTAATAATAGAGAAAGGGGATATTTAGAAAGAGGACTTAAACAGATTGAGGTGTGTATAAAAAAATCAATGGAATATTTTTCATTAGATGAAGTTGCTGAAGAGATGAATATATTAAATAATATACTTGGAAATGTGAGCGGAAAAGTTGATGCTGAAGAAGTAATTAATGAAATATTTGCTAATTTCTGTATAGGTAAATAATAAGTTCATATCATGTAAAATAAGTAATTATTTACGATAATAGATATAGTCATATTTGATAAATTTAAAAAAAAATGTATATTTAAATTGATGATAATATTATAATGAAGAGTATACAAGGAGTTAGTTGCCAATATGAAAAAATTATTATTAATTATAAGTATATTTATATCCATTAACTTATCACTTTTGGCAGCAAGCGGATTTGAAGGAATAATTAATATACCTTCCGGACTATCTGTTGGAATACCTATGGGAGAATTTGAAGGGGCTGAAAGAAAAATAGGTTTAGGTTTTGATGTTGGTATTACAGCACTTTTTGGGTATGTAATAGATTTTAAAAATAATATAGGGCTTAGTATATTAGCTGAAACAGGATATAGTTATGATACTTATTCTTCTTCAGTATATTCTGATAGTTCAAGCTCAGTTATTACTACTTCGGCTTTTCATAGCTTTCAGATAGGTATTCTTCCGAAAATAAATATTAAAGATTTTTCTATAGGTATTGGCGGAGGATTGAAAATACCTGTATCAGGGATTGAAGAAGAAAAAATAGTTACATACGGCACTAATTATACAGCGGTAGGAAGTACAATGAATATGACGGATATTGTAAATAAATATGATAAAATGAATGTTATACCTTATGTTAAATTAACATTAGATTATTCTGTATTTAATAATTATAATATAGGAGCGAATTTCGGATTGTATTTTGATTATGAATTTGGTTTAAGAAAAAAAATTGATGAGACAAAATACATATCTACAGATGCATTTGGTGTTGGTTTGCAGGTGGGTTTAAGATTTAGTCCTTTTAATAGCAGTCAAAATATTGCATACAAAAAAGAATAATATATTATTTAATTAGTATAATTTAAATTTTTTGTTATTATATTGGTTTTTAATTTAAATATATTTTTTATCTATTCTGCCCGCCCACCCACCCCCATAATTTAGAAGGGCATGCATTTAGAAATAAGAATTATATTATATAATCATCAGCTATTTTTCTAAGTCTTTTGCTTCCGAGTACATGGAAATGTCTTAGCTTTCTTAAAGTTTCACTTGAAAAAGTAGTGAGCGGAACATAAACTACTTCAACAGAATTCTTTTTAGCAAATTCTTTTAATATATTTGAAGGAGGAGTATGAGCAACATAACCTAAATATTTGTCTACAGAGTATATGATGGCAGTGTATAGAAGTAAGTCTGCATAATTTCTAACTATTCCTTCTTTTTTTAATTGAGGATATATTCTCCAAACATCATGCGGAGCTTGAGGCGGCATTAAAGAAGCATAACCTCCAAAATAGCATTTGGATATTCCTGGTCCAACTAAAGTGTTTCCCGGTTCTGTGGAATAGAGTATTAAATCACTGTCATCATGTGCTTCACTGTACCAAACTATATTCCAATCATAATCCTCATCATGCTCATCATCAAATATTACAACCATATGTCCGATATTTCCTTTGATTTTTGGAATCTCTTTGACATATATTTCATTTTTATAATAGTTCCTTATAGTTTCACGCATATCAATACCGTCTTTAATGCTTACTGTGAAAGGTTCTATTTTTGCTTTATCCTCTGTAAGCATATTTCTTATTTTATCCCTAAGTATATTCATATGCTTTTCCATTAGTATATCTTCAGGTACATGAGAGAGAAGGTTTGTCCTTTTATTCCAAACATCTTCCCATTCTCCTTCGTATTTTTCACTAGGACGCGTTGTAACATTAACTTTCTTGAAAGATGTTCTCCATATATTATCATATTTATGAAGTTTTATTTTTTTGTCTTTTAGCATACCTTCCATACCATTTGTACTTGGATCTCTATTTAACTTTATAGTAGGGTAGTTCTCATCTTCTTCAGTGTAATGCGGATAATATTCCATACCTTCCATAACTTCTAAAGCATAATCATTATTTATCATGCATTTTGCTGCTGTAAGCATATCTATATAGTCTGGTATGATATAATTATCAAGTAGGCATAAGTTTCTTAAATACTTCATCATGTTTTTTTGCTGAAGTAATGAGATTGGAAGTTTATATCTCATCTTTGCTTCTTTGAATATTGTTTCTATGATATTAATTTTATCAAAGTTTTCTAATTCTCCGTTTCTATATAGTTCATACATATAAGTTGTGAACGGGAATTCCCCAAGCATTTTATTTAATGATTCTTTATGTACATTGTATATTTTAGGTTCTGAATATATATATTCTTCATTATCTTCTGAAAATTTTTTATTTATTATTTCTTCTTTTGCTTTATTATCTAATTTTTCATCATCAAGTTTTTTTAATATAGATACGATATTTTCCCAATGAGACATTCCTATAACAAGAAGTATTTTATTATATTTTTTAGATAGTTCATGAAGATTTTTAGCCATGAATATTTCTCTCTCTTCATCTGCTTCATCTTTATGAAATATATAATTGTTTTTTACTTCAGTATAGAATTTTTCAAGTCCTATATTTTTCATAACATAATCATCAGGCATAAGATAATGAGAATTCGAGTTTATCGAAGTGATATCTTTATCTATAGGAAAGAATGGTATTTCCTCATCAATAGCAAGACGAACAGCCTCTATTATAGAATCAGACGGATCTATTGGTATATAAACTGCTTCATTTTCAATTTCTCTTATTATAAGACTTACAAATGGAAGTCTGCTTACAGCCTCTCTTAATGAATCGGCAAAATTAGCAGGATGTTCTATTGCTACAATATCTGGTTTAAATTTTTCAAAAGCCTCTCTTACAGCCAAAGAAAAATAAACTCTAGAATGTATTGAAGGTATTGCAAGTATATTTTTATATCTTAGAACCTTAGAATCTATATTCTCTATTAATTTTTTATCCATTCATAAACCTTTAATAATTAAGGAATGAATCTATTATATTGTCAAGTTCATTAGAATCTTCCAAATAATGAGAACATACATTACAAGTTTCAGTAGGTACTTTATCTTTTACAAATAAATCCGTTTGGAAACTGTAGCATGAAGGTCCAGGAAGTTTACCGCTTATAGCACAAACCTGCATACTGATAACATTTTCAGGTTTTGTATACCAAGTAGGCTTAACCTCTTTCAATGCTTCCACCATATATTTACCCCATATAGGAGCAGCAACTCTTCCTCCAACCTGATTATTTCCTAAAGAATATTTAAATGAGTCAAATCCTATCCATATACCTGTTGCAAGTTCCGGAGTATATCCTACAAACCAAGCATCTTTCCAATCATTGGAAGTACCTGTTTTTCCTGCCCCTCTTCTTGTAAATTTAGCTTCGTACATAGCACTTGTAGCAGTACCACCTCTTAATACTCCCATTAATATGTCGCTTATGATATATGCCACTTCTTTGCTTACAACCTGTTTAGGTCCTCCTCTCAATGTTACCTCTTTTTTAAGCTCCTCTTCGAAATTATCCATAACTATTCCGTATCTGTCAGTAACATACCTTATAAGTATAGGATTAACTTCTTTACCTTCATTAGCAAACTCAGCAAAACCTGTTGTAAGTTCCAAAGGAGTAAATAATCCTGTACCAAGCCCTAATGTTAAATCATGATTAAACATTCTTTTAGATTTATCAGAATCAGGCTCAGCTTTAAATATAGGCTCTACATATCTTATAGCATTCGTGATTCCTACATAGTTAAGTACATTAACAGTAGCTATATTTAATGAAGCAGCTAATGCATATCTTAAACTTACATCTCCTTTGAAATTTCCTGAATAGTTTTTAGGTATCCAAACTTCCCCGTCTTCACCTTCTTCAGGTACAAAACCTATAGGAGCATCGCTTACAATAGTAGAAGGACTGTAATTAGTAACATCCATTGAAGCAGCATATACGAAAGGTTTGAAAGCACTTCCAGCCTGTCTTCTTGCCTGAGTGGCTCTGTTAAATTGGTTTCTTGCTGTAAATCCTGAACCTCCAACCATTGAAACAATATATCCGTTTCTAGGATCTATTGAAACCAAAGCTCCTTCAATCTGTCTTGAAAGTTCCGCTTCATCAGCTTTCATTACTTCCATAGTTATATCATTAACTTCTTCCATTCCGAATATATCAGACATTAATGCTAAAGGCAAAGTGGTATATTTATTTAAAGTATCTCTCACTGCAATATTAAATTTATTATAAGCTGTATTTTCAGGAAGATTAAATAATACAGAAAGCATTTTCATTTTGTCTATGGTTTCTCTATTATAGAGATTAATTATATCCATAGATCCGCCTTCGTATTTATTATTATATTCTGTAAGAGCTTCTGTCAATAATTTCTGAGCAGCTTCCTGTTTTTCTATATCTATAGTAGTGTATATTTTAAGTCCGTCTTCTTTTAGTGCTTTTTCTCCGTATTTGTCTACTAATTGTCTTCTAACATATTCAGTAACATAAGGAGCCCTGTCTATTGAGGCACTATATGCTGTTGAGCCTCTTCTTCCGATTTTTCCTGTATAAGATTCCCAAAATTCTTTATGTGCTTTATTAGCTTCATCTCTAGTTATGAATTTTAAATCAGCCATTCTATTAAGAACAACTTTATGTCTTGCTATTGATATATTAGGATTATTAATAGGGGAGTATGCATTAGGAGCAGGCGGAAGTGTAGCAAGCATTGCACATTCTGCTAAATCTAAATTTTGTACATCTTTATTGAAATAAAATCTGCTTGCCGCCTGAACACCGTATACAGAGTGTCCGAAATATATTTGATTGAAGTATAAAGTTACTATTTCTTCTTTTGTAAGTCTTTTTTCTATTTGGAAAGTAACCCATATTTCTTTTAATTTTCTTGTTATAGTTCTTTCTGTAGATTTTAATACTATGTTTCTAGCAACCTGCTGAGTTAATGTACTTGCACCTCTTGCTCTTTTTCCGGTTAATATGTTTCCTATTGTGCCTCTAAATATTCCTATAATATCTATTCCAAAATGAGACATAAAATTATTATCTTCCATAGATATTATTGCTTCTATTAATTGAGGAGGTAAATCTTTATATTCAACTAATGATCTTTGTTCTGTGAAAAATTCAGATATTACTTCGCCTTTTATATCATATATTTTTGTTGGTATTGTAGGCTTGTATAATTCCACAGCTTGAACATCAGGCTGCATAACTATATCAGCAACTAAAAAAGAAAATATTACAGTTATTACTAAAAATATTAATGTCATTGATACTATATAAAATTTCTTGAACTGCTCTATATTTATGCTGTTATATTTATCAGATATTTTTTTTAATAGTTTTTTCAATTTAGTTATCCTAATATATATTTATGATATTATACAAATAATTATTCAATTAATCAACATATTTTTTTACTATATTTTTCATAAAAAACACTCTATGAAATTTGACTTCATAGAGTGAAAGTAATGGGTTTGTATATATATATCTTAAGAGCGCAACAAATGACGTTTGTAGCTATACTATATATAACATAATAAATAACAAACAGTAAAATATATTTAATTTACCATGCTAAATATGAGTATATCATCATCAGATGTTTTTATGCATAATGTATTATTATTATAAGATATATAATTTGCTTTATTAAGAAGTTTTAAATATTCATCTTCAGCTTTCATATCAGTTTCAGTACCAGACATTAAGGTAGATATTCCATTTTGAGATATTGTTATTTTACTGTCTATTATTTCAAATGGTATATTATAACTATTGATTCCGGATTTTCCTACAAATGAATTATTAGTTATAGATAAAGTTATTTCTGTGCCTTCAAGCATATTTGATAATTTGAATTCTTTTCCTGAATACTCATTAATATCAAAATAATCTTCTATAAATCTTAATATTGCAGAGTCATTAGCTATTATATATAATTCTTTACCTTTTAAGTACATATATTTAGCATTTTCTATATATTTTGAGAAATCAGCTTCAGCATTCATATTTTCTTCATGACCTGCCATTCTAGTCATTGCTAAACCATTAAATTTAACTTCATCAGAATTTATATTAGTATATGAGGTTTTGTATGTATTAACTCCGGAAAAGCCATTTACCTGATTATCTTTTCCATAAAAAGACATAGTTATTTCAACATTAGGGTATTTATAGAAATTTCTCAATAAAAATGTTCTTCCTAATAATTTATTGCCTGATATAGAATCATCTTTGAATATTAATTTTTCACCTGATTTTGTAGTTATTTCTAAATTTGTTATTGATAATCTGATGTCTGATGCTTCGGAAAGCAGTTTAGTAAATTCCTGTTCTGCTTTCATATTATCTTCAGGGCCTGTCATCATAGTTGATCCTAATGAGTCTATATTAATTATATTGCCATTAGTTAAAGTGTATGCTCCGAAATATCTATTAACACCAGAAAAACCATAAACTTTATTTGTATCAAAAGCAATTGTTATACCTATTTCAGGGTATTTATTCTCGAGAATGAATTCTCTTCCGTATAAATCATTGTAATTTAAACTTCTTTTTGTGAAAGATAATTCTTTGTTTTCAGAAGTTTTTATTGTTAATTTATCATTTTCTAATGAAACAGAATTAGCTTTGCTTAAGTCATTTAAAAATTCTTGTTCACTTTTCATATCTTCTTCGTTTCCAGCCATTAAAGTTGCTCCTACATTTGTACCTAAAATTATTTGATTATTGCTTATGCTGAATGATGTAAAATATCTGTTTATACTGCCATTTCCATAAACATTGCTGTTTTCAAATCCTATTGTTATTTTAGGGTTGCTTGTAAGATAGTATTCGTTTCCATTTAATTCCTCAAATATGTTTGTTTTTTTATTATTTTTTTCAGAGCATGAAAGTAATAATAAAAAGGATAATAGTAATAATAGTGTCTTTTTCATTTCTGCATCCTTAAAATAAATCTATTATATATTCAAATAAAACAATGGGCTTATGATTAGGAAAATCACAAGCCCATCAATAATAGTGTTAGGAGTCTGATAATAATGAATAATTGCTTTATTTAAATAATAACTTATCTTTTCTGCTTTAGTAAAATAAGTTCACAACAAAAATACATATACAACTATTATAACCAAATATAATATTTTTAGTAAAATTAATCATATACGAATTATCAAAAAATATATTTTTATAATTTTTGTATATATATTAAAAATAATATAAAATTATAAAAATTCAATTGAAAAATAAGAAAAAATAAGTTATCATATTATAGTTTACATAATAAAATCCGATAACTAATATTGCAGGTGTTTATGTGTAATATAAGAGAAGCACATATAGAAGATGCTGAAAATGTTATAAATTATATTGTAAAAGTGTCTGAAGAAACAAATTTTATGATGTCTGATTCTAAAGAAAGGGAATTGGATGTTAAAAAAGAGGAGGAGTTTTTACAAAATATACAAAAAAGCATAACAACTAAGATGTTCTTATGCGAAATAGACGGTGAAATTATCGGAATATGTAATCTTAGAGGTATGGATAAAAAAAGAGTAAGGCATAGAGTAAATTTAGGAATAAGCGTATTAAAAAAGTATTGGGGTAATGGAATAGCCAAAAGACTTATTAATTATGCTTTAGATTATGCTAAAGAAAATTCTATAAAAAAGATAGAATTAACAGTTAGAACTGATAATGAAAGGGCGTTAAAACTGTATAAATCGCTTGGTTTTTTTATAGAAGGTGAGATAAAGAGCTTTTTTTGTATTGATAATGTTTATTATGACTGTTATATAATGGGGTTATTTATTTAGTTTGATACTGTATAAAAAAATTTGTATACTGTATTGATACTGTAAATATTATATGATTGATAAAATTTATTATAATGGATTGTAAATTAGTTAACATAATACTTGACTATTTTATAATAATATGTTAACTTTATTGAAGCCGTAAATATTATCGTTTTTAGAAGAAAAAAGATTAGAAAAAATTTATAAAATTGGAGTTCTTAAGATGCGAAAGTTACTAATGGTATTTTTGGTATTATGTTTACTTGTACCGGCAGCAGCTTACGCTCAAGATAATACTCAGATACCAATACCAACAATAGGATTAAATGTTGCTCAAGCTCAAACACCTCAGCAGGTTAGCTTGGGACTTCAAATATTATTTCTTTTAACAATATTGTCATTATCTCCATCTATCATAATAATGACAACAAGTTTTATAAGAGTTTCAATAGTACTAAGTTTTGTTCAAAGGGCATTGTCTTTACAAGAGACTCCGCCTAGAGCATTAATAATGGGACTTTCACTATTTCTTACATTTTTCATAATGATGCCCACATTGACGCAGGTAAATAATGAGGCACTTCAGCCGTATTTAAATGGTACTATAGGTGTTAATGAATTATACAGCAGAGGCATACAGCCTATAAGAATGTTTATGTTTAACTCTTTACGCGGTGAAAATGGTATGAAGAGTTTAGATTTGTTCTTAAGTATAAGTAATACAAATATAAGACTTAGAGAGATTCAGACAGTTGATGATTTAAATAGAATTCCTACTATAGTCGTCATACCGGCATTCATCATTAATGAGCTTACAATAGCATTCAAAATGGGAATATATTTATTTATACCATTTATAGTTATAGATTTGGTAGTTGCTTCCATACTTATGGCAATGGGTATGATAATGCTTCCGCCTATTATGATATCTTTGCCGCTTAAAATAATTTTATTTGTTGCGGTAGACGGATGGAAACTTTTGATACTTCAGATAGTACAGAGTTTTCAATAAATATAAAAATATATTTGGCACTTTATATAGTTAATAAATTTTAAGGGAATTTTATGAGTGATACTTCGATTATTGTTTTGGTTCAGGAAACTTTATGGGTATTTATGCTGCTTTCAGCTCCTGTTTTGGGAGTATCAATTATTGTAGGTTTGATAATCTCAATACTTCAGGCTACTACAAGTATTCAGGAGCAGACTTTAACATTTGTTCCTAAAATGATAGCTATGTTGGCAGTGATATATATTCTGGCTTCTTGGATGCTTAATTATACAAGTGCGTTTACTGTTAGATTATTCAGCATACTTCCTAGTATAGCTAGATAATCAATATTTATAATAGGTTAGGGATAATAGGAATAAAAAATGGATAATTTTGTGAATTTCTTTCAAATTTACCTGCTCATTATGGTAAGATTTGCTGCTATACTTATGGTAGCACCATTGTTTTCTTCTAATGTTATTCCTAATAGTATAAAAATGGCTTTGGCTTTTATTGCTACAGCAGCCATATTTCCATTAGTTGCTAATATTAATGTTCAGGCGGCCCCTACTTTTGTTGAATATTTTTTAACATTGGTAAATGAGGCTTTAATAGGAATATTAATAGGATTTTTAATGGCGATTATATTTGCTGCATATCAGGTTATGGCAAATTTCTTTGAAATACAGATGGGATTCGGTATATCAGAAACTGTTGATCCTATATCTCAGGTTACAGTACCTGTATTAGGACAATTACAGTCATTAGTTGTTATATTGTTATTTATAGCTATAGACGGTCCTAGCTGGGTAATTAGAACTTTATTTTACAGTTTTAAAGCTATGCCTGTATTAAGTGATGCTTCAAAGGCAGTATTCACTTCATCATTTAACGGCGTTATAGATAGAATGATATACTATATGAGTTCTTTATTTTCTGTTGCTCTTTCTTTAGCATTGCCTATAATGCTGACTTTATTTTTATTATCATTAAGTTTGGGGCTATTAGCTAAGGCAGCACCTCAGATGAATATTTTAATGCTTGGTTTTCCTATGCAGATAGCTGTAGGTATAGCTGCTTATTATATTTTGATACCTGTACTAGTTTCTAATTTTATGAAGGTATTGGAAACTACTATAGCAGATGTTAATAATATAATAACTTTCTTATCTGGAGGAACGGTATGATTAAAAAAATACTTTCTTCTATATTTGAATTGTTCATTATATTCAAAGCTAAATTATACAGAAAATATTTGCATCTTACAGGCAGAGGATATGTATTAACATTATTTGCTTCTCCTGAAGATGAGGGCAGAACTGAACTTCCTACAGAAAGAAAGAAAAGAAAAGCCAGAGAGGAAGAAGGACGCGTAGTTAACTCGGCAGAAATAAATCAGACTCTTGTTTTAGCGGTTTCAATAGCTGTGATAGCTCTTTTAACTACATATTTTACTCATACAGTTGCACAGTTCTTTATTAGTATAATGAATAAGATTTCTAATGCTGACGCTTCAATAAATAATGCAGCTTTCACAGATATGCTGCTAGAAATATTTGCTCTTCTAGCAAAAACTGCAGGAATAATCATGGCAGTTGCTTTGGTAGTTGGTGTTGGTGTTAATTTAGCTCAGACTCAGTTTTTATTTACTACAAAGAAATTAAAACCTAATTTTAAAAGAATAGCACCTACTTGGTCTAACTTCAAAGAAAGAGTATTTATATCATCTCAGAACTTAATGAACTTGGCAAAAATACTTTTTAAAATGATTGTAATATCGCTTCTTACTTTTACTACTATATATGGAAAACGTTCTGAATTATTTAATATGATTAATATGGGTTTGAGTCAGGCTATGAATTTGTTTTTCTTTATAGTTTTAGAGATGCTTGCCAAAGTAATTATATTTATGATAATAGTTTCTGCTTTCGATTATTTTTTCCAAAAAAGACAATATATTAATAGTTTGAAAATGACAAAGCATGAGATGAAAGAAGAGTTTAAAGAGATGGAAGGAGATCCATTGGTAAAAAGTCAGCTGCAGGATATGGCAAGAAAGATTGTAAGCAGAACAATGCTTAAATCTGTACCTGAAGCAGATGTAGTTATTACAAACCCTACTCACTTTGCGGTCGCTTTGAAATATGAAAATGGAGATTATGCTCCTGTAGTAACAGCTAAGGGAGTTGATCATATAGCTTTAAAAATAAAAGAAATAGCTAAGGAAAATGATGTACAAATAGTAGAGAATAAACCTTTAGCCCGTGAATTATACTATAATGTTGAGATAGGACAGTATATACCTGAGAAACTATTTCATGTTGTATCAAGAATACTTGGTGAGGTATATAGAATACGAAATGAAAAAATGGCAAGGGCTATATAGGAGGAATAAAAAGTGGCAACAATGAATGGTGCTAAATCAATTTTAGATAATATAAAGCTGCCTTCAAATTTAAGCAGACATAGTGATATAATGTTTGCTATTGGTGCAGTTATGGTAATTATGATGCTTATCATACCTTTACCATCTATAATATTGGATTTCTTACTTATAATAAATATCATAGTATCATTATTGATATTGCTTATGGTTCTTAGTATAAGAAGTGCCAATGATTTCAGTGTATTTCCTTCTGTACTTCTTGTAATGACTGCTTTCAGACTTGCTTTAAATGTATCTACAACTAGGGCAATTCTTACTGAAGGAGCTAACTTTAACGGTAAAGTAATAACTTCATTTGCTGACTTTGTAGTTGGAGGAAATATAGTTGTAGGTGTTGTAATATTCATCATTCTTATAATAGTGCAGTTTGTTGTAATCACTAAAGGTGCCACAAGGGTATCAGAAGTAGCAGCAAGATTTGCATTAGATAGTATGCCTTCTAAGATGATGGCGGTTGAAAGCGAACTTCAGGCTGGAGCTATCACAGATAAAGAGGCAGAAGAAAAGAGAAAAAAGATTAGAGGTGAAAGTGATTTCTACGGTACTATGGACGGTGCTTCAAAGTTTGTACAGGGAGATGTTATAGCCGGTATTATAATCACTGTTATAAATATAGTAGGTGGACTCATCATTGGTATGACAATGAGAGGGGAGGCTTTTAATCAGGCTGTTAATGCTTATACTCGTTTTACTGTTGGTGATGGTTTAGTAAGCCAAATACCTTCTTTCTTTATGAGTTTTGCTACAGGTTTATTGGTAACTAGAAGCAGCAGCGAAGATAATTTGTCTACTCAGATTGCCGTTCAGGTTTTTGCTAAGCCTAAAAACTTATTTATAGGTGCTGGTTTTGCATTCTTCTTAATGCTTTTACCGGGATTCCCAAAAATTGCATTATTTGTAATAGCTTTGGCTTTATTCCTAGCCGGATATGCTTTGAAAAAAGAACAGCAGGAGCTTGGACTTAATGAGGACGGTACAAAAACAGATGCAGGTGAACAGGTACATCAAGGACCTTTAGATGTTACCCCTTTCTTAAAAGTAGAAAAGATAGAGCTTTCGGTTGGTGCATCTCTTATACCTTTGGCATTGGAATCTGAAGGAGGAGATTTAATCAATAGAATAAGTCAGATTCGCAGAGAGCTTGCTTTAGAAGTTGGGCTTGTTGTTCCTCCTGTTCGTATTGTTGACAACAGCGTAATAGAACCTGATGAATATACAGTAAGTATAAATGGTACTGAAATGGCTAAAGGATTCGTTCGTCCTAATATGCTTTTGGCTTTGAATGCCAATTCTCCGGACGGACCTTCTCCGGACTGTGAGAAAGTAAGAGAGCCTGCATTCGGACTTCCTGCATATTGGATTAAAGTTGATGAAAAAGATATGGCTGAGAAAAAAGGCTTTATGTTATTTCAGCCTACTTCTGTTATTGCTACACACTTCAGTGAAACTATTAAAAGAAATGCTAGTCTTCTTATTGGTCGTGAAGAGGTACAGAATATGCTTGATCTTATCAAAGATGATCATAAGGCTCTTGTATCTGAAGTGCTTGCAGCTAAGCCTCATAATGAAAGCCCTCTTGGATATATACAGAAAGTACTTCAGAATCTTCTTCAGGAGGAAGTGCCTATCAGAAACAGTGTTGCTATATTAGAGGGGGTTGCTGATGCTATAGCAATTATGGGAAGCGAACAGGCTACTGAACTTGTAAGAAGCAGACTTGCATCTCAAATATCTCAGATGGTTGCAGATCAAGACAGAAATATTAGAGTTATTACTTTAAGCCAGCAATTACAAAATAATATAGCTCAGAATCTTGCTAATACAGGTAATTTACAAGGTTCTCAAATGATAGCTATGAGTTTTGAAAGTATGCAGAACTTAATTAAGAATATAAAAGATGCTGTTAAACTTGTAAGCGATTCGGGAGTTGATGATATAGTATTTTTGACTTCTCCTATAATAAGAAGACCGCTTTATCAGTTTATAGCCAAAAATATTGGTAAGTATAAGGTTATAGCAACTACTGAAATAGCACAGGGTTATAATGTACAGGGTATTGCCAGCATAAAATAAAGCCTAATTGGGCAATTTAAGATATAAATAATAACATATTACTTGGAGTTATAGTATGAAAACTATTAAAATTTTTGGAAAAAACAGAGAAGAAATTGAAAAACAGGCCAGAGACAAATACGGTGAAAGCTATTTTATAATCAGCGTTAGAGAGAGCAAAAGAAAAAACATATTTGGAATGATTAAAAAAGAGTTTGAAGTTTCTATTGGTATATTAGAACAGTATTAATAAAAGATTAAGAGATATAAATATTTATTAGGAGTATTATATGGCTGAAATATATAGTATAAAAGGTAAGAATAAAACTGATGCTATTATTGATGCTGAATATGTCAGAAATTTCTTTATGTTATCAAATAAAGATGTAAAAGCAGATGCTTTTTTAGGATTTGGAATGCAAACAGAGCATAAACTTGGAATAATGCTTAGCAATGTTAATGTTATGAAAGAAGTACTATGTGATGAAAATAAAAAGTATACTCTAATAAATAATATCGTTAAATGCATAAAAAAATCTAATTGATAGAATGATGATTATAGGAGATATAAAATGGTAGACATACGAACTATTAGAGGAAAGGATAAAACTGATGCCTTTGCCAAAGCGAGAGTAGAATATGGCGGTAACTTTGTTATTTTAACTAGTAAAGATGTAAAAGTTGGCGGCTTTTTAGGTCTTGGAATGAAGACTGAGCATGAGCTTAGAATAATGCTTAATAATTCTATTTATGATAGAAAAAATAATCCTATGAATGAGGACAAAGATTCTTATTCAGAAGATGAAGATGATATGCATAGAGGCAAACTTTTAAGTGATAGGATAGAGATGAAAAAACATTCATCTGAGACTATAGATGCTAGTGAAATGGCAGACAGAATAGTTTCTATAACTAAAGCCTTAAAAGAAAAGAGTGCAAATAGAAATAATAATTCTTCTAATAATAATTCATCTCGTTCTGCCGTTCAGGAAAATTCTTATGGTATAGAAAATGAAAATATTCCTGAAGAATTGTTAAATGATAATGGCAGTAATAATAGTTCAAATGTTAATGTTATTGAAGAAAAAATAGAAGATAATAATATCAGAGAAAAAAGTGCTGATAATTTTATCCCATTGCCTAATTTTAGTAATAATCAGTATTCTAGTTTTCAAGGTTCTACATTTGCTAATATGAGAAATCCGATGCTTTCAGATTATTCCAATAATAATAGTTTTTCTCCTATTAATAATTACAGCAATTTTACTAATAATGATAATAGCTTTATGAATAACTTTAATAATAATGCTATGTATAATCATAATAATACATCTAATAACAATATTAATAATAGTCAGAATAATATTAATAACTCTGTAGATGATAATGTAAAAAAATTAGTTCAGGAACAGATAAGAGATATTATAAAAGAATATTTAGAAACTAATATCCCTAATATAAATTTAAATAAAAATAACTCCAATAATTCTAATATTTATGAGGATTCAAAACATCAAAATAAAACTTCTTATTCTATTTCTTCTGAGGAAGATGAAATTAAAAATGCAATAGAAGAAATAAAAGAAAATAGAAGAGAACTAAGGGGAATGAGAGAGCATAGAGAACTCAATATTGAAGAAAATAATTTAAAAGAAAATAAAAATACTGTCAGAGATTATTTTAATGATGATATAAAAGATACAAATTATAATGATGAAGAAAATGATATTGAAAGCAGCTCTGATACAAGTATTGCTGACGGAATGGAAGAAAGTTTTAATTATTTAAGAGACAGAGAGTTTCCGGAAGAAGTATTACTAGAATTGAGAGAATATTTACTTACATCAAGTAATGCAAGATTTTTTCAATCTAAAGATGTTATCAGAGAAGAGGTAGAAAAATATTTTGCTGAGAGATTAATACTTGCTAATGGTATAGAAGTTGGAGCAAAGAAAAAAATCATAGTATTTGTAGGACCTACAGGTGTAGGAAAAACTACTACAATACCTAAAATAGCAGCACAGTATATGAAATCCGGTAAGAAAGTTTCTTTTGTAACTATAGACAATTATAGAATAGCAGCAGTGGATCAGCTTCAAAGATATGCAAGCATAATGAAAGTACCATTTACAAGTGCAAGTACTCCTGAAGCTTTAAGAGCAGAGATTAGAAAGATGGATAATTCTTCATTGTTATTTATAGACACTATGGGAAGATCTCCTAAAGGGGCTGAAGATATAGTTGCTATGTCAAAATATTTCACTACGGTTGGAAGATTTGATATGGATATTCAGCTTGTTATGAGTGCAACAGCTAAATATAAAGATGCTTTAAAAATTTTAAACGGATTTAAACCTACAAATTATAAAGGTGTAATACTTACAAAAGTTGATGAAACAGATTATTTAGCTTCTTCAATTTGTGCTATTACAAAAAAGAAATTACCTATTACTTATATAACTCATGGGCAAGGTGTTCCTAAGGACATATCTACGGCTAAAAAATATGGTTATAAAATAATAGAAGGTTTATTCGGACATTAAAATAAGATTTTATAAAAAAGAAAAAATAATTAGGAAATTTATATTATATTATGAAAGATCAAGCTGATGAATTAAGAAAAATGATGAGTGTAAAAGATAAACGTCCTCAGCGTATAATAAGTATAGCTAGCGGTAAGGGCGGCGTAGGTAAAACTAATATAGCAATTAATTTATCCATAGCATTGCAGCAGCTTGGGCAGAATGTGCTTTTAATTGATGCAGATCTTGGATTGGGTAATGTTAATGTTATACTTGGAAATATGCCTGAATATAATTTGTATCATGTTATTAAGGGTGTGAAAAAAATACATGAGGTTATACTTGAAACAGATTATGGCATAAGATATATAGCAGGAGCTTCTGGATTTTCCTCTTTGGCTAATCTTTCAGGAAGGGCTTTGACTAAATTAGTTAATAGTATGGATTCTTTAAATGATGCTGACATAATAATAGTTGATACGGGTGCTGGAATTTCTGATAATGTTTTGTATTTTTTGCTGTCTTCGGATGAAAGTATAGTAGTTACAACTCCTGAACTTACAGCTATATTAGATGCGTATGGCGTAATAAAATCTATGGCACCTGAAAATGCAAATGCTGATATAAAAATATTAGTTAATAGAGTTACTAAGGCTTCAGAAGGTAAAGAAGTAAGCGACAAAATTATTATTACAAGCAAAAAATATTTAGATATGGATGTGAAGTATTTAGGGCATGTTATGGAAGATAAAACAATTCCTTATGCAGTTTCTCAGCAGCTTCCATTCTATAAGTATGATAATAAATGTCAGGCTTCTATGTCAATATATAATATAGCAAAAAGAATAATTGATATGGAATACGATGAAAATAGAGAAGTAAAAGGATTCGGAGGGTTTATGGAATCTTTATTATCTTTTGTAAGTAAAAAATGATAAATGTTTGCAGAGGGAATTTATGAATAATATAGCAGAAAGAGTAAAACAGTATTTTTCATCTAATTTTGGAAAATTAGACGGCATAATATCTATTTTATCATTTATTGTAACATTTATACTATCTGTCCTCTATAAGAATAGAATAGATATATCTTTACTTAAGGGACTGCTCTCAGGTATCATAACTTTAGGAATATTGTTTTTAATAGGAATGTTATTAAAAAGATATTTAGGAGATGTTATAGAAAGCAGTAATAGCAGTACAAATATGGATATAGATTACAATCCAATAGATGATAATTCTATAACAAATACTAATGCTGTTCCTAATGCGGATAATGGCAGCGGTGATTTTAATCCTGACAATATTAGTATATCTCCAGATTCAATAAATGTTGATAAAAAGCCTAAAACGGATTATCATAGTTCCGGAGGTGATATAGGAGATATAATATCAGGCAAACCTTCTTTTAGCAGCAGTACAAATTATAGCAGCAGTACAAGCAGTATGTTTGCTGACAAAAAAGTTTCTGATAATGAAATGAGAAAAGAAGTTCAGGAGGATCCTGAAAAAGTGGCTAAAGCTGTTAGAACTATGATGGCTAAAGATGAAAAAGATGATAAGTAAAATATATTAAAATAAAAAGTAGTTAGGGTAAATATTATGAGCGACAAATATAAAATACCAAATATTACTAATGATAATAAACATGAATATTGGCAGGAGTTTGAAAATATTCAGTCGCCTTATATAAGAGAAGTTTTCATTCTTAAATATTCTCCATTGGTAAGGTATACTGCAGACAAAATATCTGTTAATATGGGGTTTCAAGGATAAAATAGATAAATCTAAATAAGAAATTATTTAGAAAAATTATATAGTAAAAAATTAATAACTAGAGTGAATATTATGAAGATGAATAAAAAAGATAAAGTACCAAATATTACTAATGAGAATGAGCAGGAATATTGGTTGGAGTTCAAAAAGACTCTTTCGCCTCATATAAGAGAGGCTCTAATTATTAAATATTCTCCTTTAGTAAAATATGTTGCAAACAAGATCTCTTTTAATATGGGGTCTCATAAGCATATTGAATTTCAGGATTTAGTAGGATTCGGATCTTTCGGGCTTATGGATGCTATTGATAAGTATAATCCAAACAGAGATATTAAGTTCAAAACTTATGCAGTTACTAGAATCAGAGGGGCAATATATGATGAGCTTAGAAAATTAGATTATCTACCTAGATCTATTCGTAAAGATGTTAAAGAAATAGAAAAAGCAAGGGAAATATTAGAAGCTAGATTAAGCCGAAATATTAAGCCTCAGGAAATAGCAGATATGCTTGGAATACCAATAAGCAAATATAATGAAACTATGAAAAGGTATATAGAGGCTTCTCCTACTTCTTTAAGCGATGTTTGGTATGTTGGTGATGATTCCAATGAAATATCAGTAATAGATACATTGAAATCTAATGATAAAACTAATCCGGAATATTTAGCAGAAAGAGAAGATGTTAAAAATAAAATAATAGCAGCATTAAAAAAACTTCCGGAAAAAGAACAGCAAGTTCTAATACTATATTATTATGATGATCTTACTTTAAAAGAGATAGGCAAAGTACTAGATGTTTCAGAAAGCAGAATATCGCAGATTCATACAAAAGCTATACAGCAGTTAAAATATAGTCTTTCTGAGATAAAAAAACAATTATTATAAAATAGGTGATTTTTTATGAATGAATTAAAAAGAAAAATATTGCAAAGTGATTTTTATAAAGATATTTATAATAATAAAAATACCCGTTCAGTAGAATTATCGGTTGCTTCTTTAGAAAGAGGTATGCAGGAAGCGGCTGCTATATTTCAATGTCCTATTTACGAATTAAGCTACAAAGTTCTTGAAGACGGCAGCAAGGGTTTTTTCAATATAGGAGCTAAGCCTTTTTTGGTAAGATATACTCATATTACTTATGATAAATCTGATATGGGAATCAGTAATCCTAATGGTTATGAAGAAATATATGAAGGAAATTCACAGAAAGAAGTAGTATTAAATAAAGATACAGAAATAATTGTAAGAGTTAAGAGAGACGGAGTATTTTTAAAAGTTAATCCTCCTGTAGCAGAGGGTAAAAAAATAGAAGATATTACAGTATTGGAAGAAAAGTTAATAGATGCCGGCATAAAAGAATATGATTCTCATCTAGCTAAAAAAATGCTTCATGAACAAACAGGAGAATATGAAAAAATAGCTGAATGGGATATATCTAAATCTGTTAATAATGCCAAAATTAGCTATACAGTAACAGAAGATAAAATGCGTGCTTATGTTACAGTTACTAAGCCTAATAAGGGCGGAAGAGAAATGGATTTACAGGATGTTAAAGAACTTCTTGAAAACAGCGGTGTAACTTTTGGTTTTCAGGAAGAAAATGTAGAAAAATGTTTAGAAGAAGGCTCTTTTAATGTACCTATACTTGCTGCAGAGGGCCGTCCGCCTGTGAATGGACAGAATGCAAAAATAGAATATTTGGTAAATGTAAATAAAAAAGTTATACCTAAATTTATAGGTGAAGATCAGAGTATAGATTATAAAGATTTAACTATAGTTGAGAATGTAGAGCAAGGTCAGAAATTAGCTAGAAAAACTCCTGCTACAGACGGAGAAGCCGGAAGAACTGTATTAGGTGTAAAAATAGAAACAAAAAGCGGAAAAGATATTGAAATCAAAGAGATAATTGGTGATAATGTTGAGCTTTCAGAAGACGGCGAATATGTAATAGCTTCTATAAGCGGACAGGTTGTGCTTAAAGGAAAACTTTTAAGTGTAGAACCGATATTTGAAGTATCAGGAGATGTAGGTCCTGAAACAGGAAATATTAATTTTATAGGAAGCGTTGTTGTTAAAGGAAGTGTAAACGATAATTATTCTATTAAGGCAGAAGGTAATATTGATGTGCATGGAACAGTCGGCAAATGTGAGCTTGAAGCTAAGGGAGACATTATGGTTAAACTTGGTATTCAAGGAAATGAAAATAGTCATGTAAAAGCCGGAGGAGATGTTATTGCTAAGTTTATACAGTTTTCTAATATTCAAGCAGGAAATAATGTTGTAGTTACTGAGGCGATACTTAATTCTAATATTGATGCTGATAATAGAATAATACTTATAGGTAAGAGAGCATCAGCAAGCGGAGGAAGATTAAGAGCTTTAAGAGAGGTTAATGGTAAAGTATTAGGTTCTCAAGTAGGTGCTAAAACATATATAGAAACAGGAATAAGCCCAGCCAAAAGACGGGCAGTAGATGATTTAGATAATGAAAAAGCAGAATTAGATATTTCTATAGAAGAAACCGAAAGAAATATAAAATCTCTTGAGCAGGCAGGAAAACTTAAAAAACTTGATGATGAAAAAAAAGAGCAGCTTCAAAGTTATAAAGAACAGTTAGAACAGGCCAACACTAGAAGAGAAGAAATAGTATTAAATAGAGAAGCCTTAATTCAGGAAATGGAAATAGAAAAAGTTGAATCTACAGTAAGTGCCGGTAAAGAAATGCTTCCAGGTGTAGAACTGCTTATAGGAAATGCTGAGTTTTCTATAAGACAAAGTTATAAAGCTATTACATTCTTTGAGCAGGACGGTATGATTCAAACTGAAAAATATAGAGGCGAACCTAAAAATGAAAGAAAGCAAGATGATGAAGAGTAGTGATTGGGAGATAATATGTCTTTAAAAATAAATGATTTTTACAGAGCTGCTATAGATTGTGCAATTGATGCTGATCCTAGAGGAAGGGAAACTGTAGAAAAAGAGCTTAACAATATAAAAAAGTATTATGATAAATTAGATGATAAAAATAGAGAATATTTTGATAAAGATACTCTTTTTAATCCTTATTCAGATACTAGAATTTTGAATATTGCTGAGGATAGAGATATAAAAAAGATTATCTGCGGTATAGATATGCAGACATCTGAATTGCTTTTGGCTGACAGATTAAATGAAAAAAATTATAATATAGATTTAGTTATAACACATCATCCAAACGGATATGGATTTGTTAATTTTTATGATGTTATATCTATGCAGGCTGAAAAAAATGCTTTGCATGATGTTGCTATAAATGTTTCTGAAAGTTTAACTAGTAAAAGACTTAATGAAGTAAGCCGTTCTGTTTTTCCTTCCAATCATTATAGAGATGTTGATTGTGCAATACTTCTTAAATTAAATTATATGTGTATGCATACCGTTGCTGATAATTTTGTAGAATCTTTTTTAACTGAAAAGATTAAAAAAGAAAATCCATATACATTATCAGATATTATTGATATTTTATATACTATAGACGAATATAAAATATCTGCTAAAAGATTTAATCCTCCTAAAATATTTAATGGTTCTGATAAATCTAAAGTAGGAAAATTTATAGTGGATATGACAGGAGGGGCTTCTTTTGATGTAGGAATGATTGATGCTTTATCAAAGGCTGGAGTAAGTACTATTGTTATGATGAATATATCAGACAGACTTTTAGATGAGTGCAGAAAATATTATATTAATATTGTATGTGCCGGTCATATATCAAGCGATAGTTTGGGAATAAATTTATTATTTAAAGCTATAAAAGATAAAACTAAAGAAGATTTTGAAGTTATACCTGCTTCAGGATATATTTTTGCAGAGAAATAAAGTTAATATAAAAAGAGAGACTTATTTATGCCGAAATATATTAATGTATTATTTGATCTTGACGGAACGATTACTGATTCAGCACCGGGCATAATAAATGGTGTTTTATATGGAATAAAAAAAATAAATGAGGTATATAATTTAAATATAAATATTCCTGATAATGATACTTTAAGAAAATTTATTGGTCCTCCTCTTGATGCTAGTTTTAAAAAATATTGTTTAGATGATGAAAAATTATCTTTTGATTTTATAAAGTTTTACAGAGAAGATTACAATGGTAATGATGGTTTATTTAACTGCAAACTTTATGATGGTATATATGATCTGATTAAAACTTTGTATGAAAATAATTATAGAGTATTTTTGGCTACTGCTAAACCCAAAGAATCAGCTTTGAGAATAATTGAACATTTTTCTATGACAAATTTTTTTACTAATTTTTATGCTCCTATACTAGGAGGAAAAATTAAAACTAAATTAGATGTATTGAAAGAAGCGTTGAAAAAAGAAAATTTTGAAAAAGACAAAACTATAATGATAGGCGATAGGATAGATGATATAGATGCTGCCAAGAATGTAGGTATTGATTCTATTGCTGTTAAATATGGTTTTGGAAATGATGAAGAGTTTAAAAATGCTTCATATATAGTAAATAATACAAAAGAAATATTTGATATATTAAGTATTAAGTAAGTAAAATTTCTTCTAATACTTTCCTGCTTTTTATTATTCTGTTTATATGATTAAATATTGATTTATTCATTATGTCTTTTACATTATCTATAGAATTATTATATATGTTTTTTAAATCTTCATTGTATATTATTTCTATGAGAGGTGTATGCTTTATTATTTTCATAAAGACTATATCATGTTCTGTTATATTTATATAATCTTTAATTAGATTTCGGCATTTTCTGCATATTAATCCGCCTTCCAATATAGAATAATATAATAAATCATTATTGTTTTCGCATATTGTACATTTATCCAAATGAGGAGATATTCCCGCTATATGCAAAGTTTTCATTTCAAATGCCCGCATTAAAATATCGATATACATTTTTTTTATTTTATCATTATTGCTGTAATTTTCTTCCAAACTTTCCAAAGCATTTAATGTTTTTTCCATTAAAATGAAATATCTATTATCAAAGTCTTTAGCACAGTATAGCAGCACTTCTCTGATATAGAATACGGCTAAAGATGAATATATAGATTTTTCTAATAATTTATAATTTTTTACAATAGAAGATTCTTTTAATATAGACAGCTGATTGTCTTTTTTTTCGTATATGTTTATATTTAATTTTGATATGCTTTCCAAATCTGATCCGAATGCTTTCGAGTTATTTTTTGCTTTATGGCATATTGCCTGCATTATTGAATTATCTGTGAGAAAAGATGCTATTATAGATGAAGTTTTATATATGTTATATGACAGTATAAATGCTTCTTTATTTTTTATCAATATTATTCCTTAAAATATAAAATAGGGCAGGTTTTAATATTATTAAAAACCCGCCCCAAATATGCCGTCAGCAGCAATTAAGCTGGATGTATAGCATTGCTTGGACAAACAGCTTCACAAGCAGCACAATCAGTGCATTTGTTAGGATCTATCACATAGATATTTCCTTCACTAATAGCATCGAATGCGCATTCAGGAATGCATGATCCGCAAGCTACACAATCATTATTTATAATACGTGGCATAATTGACCTCCATAAAAATTAAACTGTTTGGTAATTATAACATATCTTAATAATGAAATCAATATCTATTTCTATGCAATTTTTATGCAATTTTTATGCAATTTCTATGCTATGATTATTTTAAACTTTACAAATAATATATTTTTAATATAATACTTTACATAATTTTTTTATTAAAGTTTTAGTTAAAATATATTGAGATTTTTACATTATAAATATACAATATATAAACAATCAAATATATATTAGGGAGTATATATGAGTATAGGCTCTAGCAGAAGTAAATTAGAAGACGGAATAAAGTTTTTTAGAAATGAAAATTATAAAGAGGCAATAGACTCTTTAGAAAAAATATTTTCAGAAAAAAATGATGTTGAATCCGGATACCACTTAGCATTAGCCTATGCACAAATTCAGGATTATGATAATACTCTGCAGGTATTTGATAAAATTATGAGAAGACTTGATAATCCTTTAAGACTTATGCAGGCCCATATAATCGTAGGATATATATATGCCGTTAAAGAGATGTATGATTTAGCCGAATTTGAACTTATAGATGCATTATCTTCCGGTGTTGAAAATACTCAGATACATGCTGCTTTAGGGTATGTTTATTATAAAAAAGGAAATATAAGAAAAGCCATAGAGCATTTGAAAAAAGCTGTAAATCTTGATCCTAACAGTGCAAATGCAAGAAACTCTTTGGGTTTTATTTTGGCAGATACTGAAACAAATATAGAAGAAGGAATAGAAGAAATTAGAAGGGCATTAGCAATAGATCCGAATAATCCGGCTTATTTGGATTCATTAGGCTGGGCTTTCCTCAAAAAAAATGATTTTGAAAGAGCTAAAGAATTTTTAACAAAGGCTTTTGAGCTTGCTCCTACAAATAGAGATATAAAAGAACATTTATTAAAATTAGATAAGTCTTCATATAAAAAATAATTATATAAAATAAATAATAGAATAATAATTTCGGAGGTTTTATGAAATATATTATCAGCATCGTATTTTTAATTTCATTAACTTTATATTCTCAAAATACTATTCAATATTTGGGAAATACTTCTCTAAGCAGAGGAGGAAAAAATATTGATATAAAAACTTCTAATGAAATATTAGTAAATGATATTATAGAAACTGAAAAAAATGCTTTTGCTGAAATCAAAATAGGAAATAAATATTATTATCTTGCCCCAAATACAAAAATTAAAGTAAGCAATAATAATGCTGTTCTAATAAACGGAGCTATGTATACTAGAAATAATGCTTTTAATTCTTTAGAAGATTTCAAAAAATATGATAATGATATAAAAATATATGCAGATCCTTTTCCATTCTATGCAGGTAAAGTATCTACTATATTTATAGCTTCCAAAGATGAAATAAAAATAGAAAATTCAAAACTTATGGGAAGTGCAAGACCTATAGTGAAGTTTTTTGAAGTAAAAGATGCTGACAGGAACATGAAAGTTTATAAAAGTATATTCGGTATATATGTAGGTGCTCAGGATAAAAAATATCAGTTTCTATCTGACATAACATTAAAAGATAAAACATTATTGAATGTGGCAATAGATATACAATTAGATTTTACTCCTCCGCCTCCAAAACCAAAGCAAATACCGGGAGTAACTTCTACTATGAAGAATATTATAAGCAATCCTCAGAAATCTAGAGAAGAAAGAGAATTATTAAATGGAAATATTTATATAAGTTATACACCTACTAATTATGCAGATAAAGTATATATAATGCCTTCTCAAGGCAGATATTCATCAGGTTTCGGTGCTTTCAGAGGATACACTAAAGACTATGCAAGATATCATCAGGGATTTGATATAGCAAATACAAACGGAACCCCTATAATAGCTGCAAATAATGGAGTTGTAAGAGTATCAAGAGAATTATTTGTTAGAGGCAACTGCGTAGTTATAGATCATGGAGAAGGAGTATACAGCTCATATTTTCACATGTCAAAATTAATAGCAAAAGAAGGACAGTATGTTAAAAAAGGCGAAGTAATAGGATTGATTGGTTCTACAGGAATGTCTACAGGTCCTCATTGTCATTGGGAAATGAGGGCAGGAAATATGACATTTGATCCTTTAAGCATTTTAGAAAAGCCTGTTTCATTTAATACTAAAACTCTTACTCAAATAAAATAAAAATATTAAGTTATAATTTATACAGCTGCGGTGATAGATGAAAGTAAAAGAGAAATCAATAATAGAATCAGAAAATATACATAAAATAGAACCCTTATTCATTAGGTATTTAACTATAATAAGTGCTTTGGCTTTTATATTTCTATTTGTATTTTTCTTTGGTACTCATAGACTTAATGATGAATATAGTACGGTAAATGTTTGGAGTAAAAAAAGTGATTCATTAGATTCTCCATCTCATGATGAAAATTTTTATATAGACGGAATATTCAAACATAACTTTTTTACAAAGCCTGAAGGTATAATTCATTATTTTGATTTTAATGGAGACACTATATACAGTACTAATTTATCAAGAGGCGAATTGGCAACTTTAAATAATCAGAATTTTATCATATATAAAAGGTACGGAAATTATATAGATGCATATAATAATATGGGCGGAATTATATGGCGTACTAATACTTCAATTTATCCTGAAATAGCTCCTTATGCTGAAAGGATAATATACCATTCAAGCGACAATTCAAAGATACAAATGTTTGATTTTAATAATAATCCGCTTAGCAGACATATACAATATGGAGAGATAATAACTGACGGAGCTTTTGCTTTGTATACAGGCGATTATATAGCAGGTTTTTCAAGTGGAGATATAGCATATATAAATAGAAACGGAGAGTTATCTTTTGCAATATCTAGTATTCTTAGTGAAATAAATATAGTAAAGTCTGTGGCAATAAGCGAATACGGAAGTTTTGCTTTAGCTGTAAGCGGAATAAGACCTGAATACATAACTCTTTATGATGCTTCCGGTAATACTATATGGTATTCAGACACAGGACTTAATAGGAGAAGGCATGTATCTAGTTATATAAGCGAAAAATCAATGACAGCTTTTATGCTTGCTGACAGGGATATTATATTGTATTCTTTAAATAAAGGTAATGAAATAAAAAGAATTAATTTAGAAAAATATAATATGCAGAATGCAATCAATATGAAATTAAATTCTGAAACTAATTCTACTATTATGAGTATATCTAAAGATGCAAAAAGTGTAGTTTTAATATACGATAATCATACTAAAGAGATTGTATTTGAAAAATATTTAGACGGTTGGGTATACAATCTTGATATATCAAATTTAGAAAATGAATATATGATTGTAACAGACAGAATGATTTATACATACAAGAGGGTTAAGCTATGAAAAAATATATATTATTATTATTTATAATATCTTCATTTTTATTTGCAAGAGTGCCTATAGATCCTAATAGAATAAGAGTAACAAGTACATTCGGAGAGTTCAGAACGGATCATTTCCATAACGGAGTTGATTTCGGCGGACATAAAATGGAAATATATCCTGTAAAAGACGGAGAAATAGTTTATTATATTGATGAAGATGAAGATCCTACAAGACCGCTTTACGGTGTTGGAAATGTACTTATGATAGAACACCCTGATAATTTAAGAAGTTATTATTATCATATAGAGCCGGGTAGTATAGAAAAATCCTATGCCAAAGTAACAGAAAAAGATGTTGTAGCTCTCACAGGCAACAGCGGAAGATCCGGAGGAGCACATTTGCATTTAACTATAGAAAACATGAAAGAGGGATTAGTAGTAGATCCATTAGAATATTTAAGTATAGATAAAGGATCAACTCAAGCACCTCTAATTCATGGTATATATTTAAGAACTGAAAACAGACTTATACAGATAAAAGATAAAATGCCTATGAGTTATAATGGAGAAATAAAATTATTTGTTAAAGCTTATGACTTATTGGGCGGAATACCTATGGGACTTAAAAGAGTAAAAATATTTATGAATGATGATTTAGTAAGAGATTATGATTTTACATATTTCATAAAAAGAGACAATGTATATTATATATCTCCGAATTATACTTTTGAAGAAGTGTACGGAGTAGATTCGCATTTTTATAGGGGCGGCGTTTTTGTTCCTAAAAGAGGAAAATATATATTTAAGGCTGAGGTTACCGACTTTGATAATAAAACTGTAGTATTGACTAGAACTGTTAATTTTTATTAATATTATTAAATATGAATTTTAAATTAGAATCAAATTTCAAGCCTTCAGGAGATCAAATAACAGCAATAGACTCACTAGTTAAAGGACTTGAAAATAAAAATAAATATCAAACTCTGCTTGGAGTTACAGCTAGTGGAAAAACTTTTACAATAGCAAATGTAATAGAAAAAGCTAATAGACCGACATTAGTAATGTCGCATAATAAAACTTTGGCAGCTCAGCTTTATAGGGAGCTTAAAGATTTTTTTCCTAATAATGCTGTTGAGTATTTTGTTTCATACTATGATTATTATCAGCCTGAAGCTTATGTACCGGCTAAAGATTTGTATATTGATAAAGATGCATCTGTTAATGATGAAATTGACAGATTAAGACTTAAAGCAACTACATCGCTTCTTGAAAGGAGAGATGTTATAATTGTTGCTTCTGTTTCATGTATATACGGATTGGGTTCTCCTGAAGATTATAGAAAACTTTATATAGCAATAGAAAAAGACGGAGAATATGACAGAGATGAGATAATAGAAAAATTAGTATCTATTCAATATGAAAGAGTTAAAGATGTGCTTGAGAGAGCAAGATTTAAGGTTATAGGCGATACTATAGAAATAATGAGTGCTTATTCTGATGAGGTTATCAGAGTAGAGTTTTTCGGTGATACTGTTGAGCGTATAATAAAAATTAATCCTATAACAAGACAAAAATTAGCAGAACAAGACAGAGTTGTAATATATCCTGCAAAGCACTTTGTTACAGGAGGAGACAAGTTGGCTGCAGGTATAAAATTAATAGAAGAAGAACTTGAAGAGCAGTATAATAAATTTAAATCCGAAGGAAAATTGGTAGAGGCAGAAAGAATATACGGAAGAACAAAATATGATTTGGAAATGCTTAGAGAGGTCGGATACTGTGCAGGAATAGAAAATTATTCCCGTCCTTTATCCGGAAGAAAAGAAGGAGACAGACCTGCTTGTTTAATAGACTATTTTCCTGAAGACTTTTTAACTATTATAGATGAGTCGCATGTAAGTGTTCCTCAGATTAGAGGAATGTTTTTCGGAGACAGAAGCAGAAAAGAGACTTTAGTAAAGTATGGTTTCAGACTTCCTTCAGCTCTTGATAACAGACCTTTATTTTTTGAAGAGTTTGAAAAACTTACTAATGATACAATATATATTAGTGCCACTCCGGCAGAATATGAATTAAAGAAAAGCAGTCAGGTTGTAGAGCAGATAATTCGTCCTACAGGATTGCTTGATCCTATAATAGAAGTATATCCTATTGACGGACAGATAGACAGAATACTAGAAGAGATAAAAAAGACTGTATCAAACAATGAGAGAATATTTATAACAACACTCACAAAAAAAATGGCTGAAGACCTTACAAAATATTTAAATGAAAACGGAGTAAGAACTCGTTATCTTCATTCTGATATTCAGACAGTTGAACGCGTTGAAATTATAAGGGATTTGAGGCTTGGGGCATTTGATGTACTTGTAGGCATTAACCTTTTGAGAGAGGGGCTTGATGTACCAGAAGTTTCTTTAATATTAATACTTGATGCTGACAAGACAGGTTTTTTAAGAAATACAACTACCTTAATACAGACTATAGGACGCGCCGCAAGAAATGCAAATGGCAGAGTTATAATGTTCGCTGATACTATAAGCGATGCTATGAAAGTTGCAATAGATGAAACAGAGAGAAGAAGAAAAATACAGATGGAGTACAACAAAGAGCATAATATTACTCCTAAAACAATCATCAAAAAAATACAGGATATAATAGAAAGAGAAGAGAAAGTTGAAACATCTTATGAGCTTCATTTCGATTTCAGACGATTTAATGAAAGAGTAAAAATTGACCCTCAACAGAAAAGTGATGATTATATAAAAGAGCTTGAAAAAGAGATGAAAAAAGCATCAGACAGCTTAGAATTTGAAAAAGCTATTGAGATAAGAGAAAAAATTAATCAATTAAAACAATTAAAGCCTCAAAAGAAAAATGTACATAAAAATATAACTTCTAAAAATCCGAATGGAAAAAGAAAAAATAATTAATATAAGTAAACTCAATACTTAAAAATATATTTATACTAATTTTATATTTATATTTTTTATAAATTTATAATGCATTTACTTTATAAAAACAATTATAAATTTTACACTATAGTATTTTTATATAAAAATCAAATATAAAAATCTGAGCTTTCATCTGATGAATATATTAAAGTAAAATTTTCTCCATTATCTATATATGGAACATAAGCTATCTTTATATGCTCGCAATTTATATCATCTTTAATATCTCCTATAACTTCATTTAATATAAGCCTAAAAGCAATATCAATATCTACAACCACAGAAAAGAAATTAATAACATATTTTCCTTTTATGTTTTCAGTTTCACCAGCATTCCAAGAATTTAAATAACCAACTCCATTCCAACTCAAAACTGAATTTAAAATATTTACTATTTTATTTAAAGCATCAGAATATTTTTCAGGCAGTTCATTTTCAAAAGGTTCTGTTTCAAATTGCAAAATCAAATAATAGCAATCATCATTATCAATTTTTTTATAATCATTATACTCTTTATAAAAATCATCTAAAAAAATTTTATATTCTCTTGGATTACCGCATTCATATTCTTTAACCTCTCCGCTGCTTCCAACTATTCCGGTATGCTTTACTATAGTTCCTTCATCTATCCAGCATTCAGCATAATACATAAATCCGTATTCTTCTTTATACAAAGTAACAATATTAGGCAGCTCCTCTAAATATGGACTTAAAGGCATTCCGTAAGAATCAAAAATTTCATCTGCAACTTTTTTATATTCAGAATCTTTATTAAACATTTTTCTAATTGAAAAAGTTTTATCGGTCTCTTCATTTTTAAATTCGGCTTCAATAGTATAATCAATACTGAATCTTACAGATGTTAATTTTGATTTTTCTTCATATTTTAATTTCTCTTTTACATCTTTTAATTCTTCTAAAGATTGCTTTATTAATTCTTTATCTAATTTTGATATAGCAGCTTCATTCATTAAAAATATACCGTCTATCAAATCATCATCAAAATAAAATTTAAAAGTACAATAAGGATTATCAGCTTCCCAATCTATAGGATTAATAATATCTTTAATAGCCTGCAATTTTTCTCTATCGCATAATATATAAGCTATAGCATTTAATTTCTCCTCTCCGTAATCGAGACCTTTAAGTAAATTTTTATCGCTTTCTTCATTGATATAATGATATTCTAATGCTTCTATAGAATAATAATTTTCTATCTCCTCAGCCTGTCTTAAAAACTCATAATCACCCGGTACAAGTTCCAATCCCTTATTATTAGCTTCCACAGCACCTTCTTTATTTCCGAAATGAAGTCTTAATTTAGCAAGTTCAAGCCAGCCCCAAGGATAATCAGGCTCTTCAATAACACCATGTTCAGCATATTTTAAAGCCTCATCTAATTTACCGCAATATATAAGAGCAACAGTATATCTATAGTACCAAGTTCCGCATCCTTTGGCATTTTTCTCAGAGTATTTCATGAACTCTTTAGACATATAATAATGTTCATAATCGCCTATATTATTGCAGGCATAAGAATACCATAATGCTATATCTAAATCCTCTTTAGCCTCTTCTAATGTAAACTTATTTTCTTTTACACCATTTTCAATAAACTCTTGCAAATAATTGAGCATTTTATAAAAATATCCGCCGCCATCTGTATTAAATGATTCCAATGTTTTTATATCTTCATTATTAAGTAATCCCATATTGTTCTCCATTTCTATATTATGATTTATATTAACAAATATTATCCTATAACTGTACCGTTTTCACATTCCTCTTTTGTAGTTAATAATACAACTTCACCATTATCTTTGACAGCACCTAAAACCAAGCATTCTGAGAAAAAATTAGCTATCTGTTTTTTAGGAAAATTAACTACAGCAATTATTCGTCTTCCTATCAAATCTTCTTTTTTATATAATTTTGTTATTTGTGCTGATGATGCTTTTATACCCAATTTGCCAAAATCAATTTTTAATTTATAAGCAGGTCTTTTAGCTTTTGGAAAATCTTCTGCTTCTATTATAGTACCTGTTCTGATATCCAATGCCAAAAAATTATCAAAATTCGATTCCGGCTTAACTTCATCTTTAATATCCATTTTTAATCTCCAAAACATTTTTATATATTTTATGATATTAATAAAAATTTTAAAGTGCATTTTTTATATATACATATAATATTATAATGTTTTTATTATAATATACCAATACCATGTATGCTAAAAAATTGACATAAAGTAAAAATTAATATATCATACTAAAATATATGGAGGCTGATGAGTCCCGGTGGGCTCCGCGCTCTTCAAAAGCGTTGGATGCTATAGCAGCATCGGCAGGTTCAACTCCTGCCTCTTCCGATAAAATTTTTATAAAATATCATTTCATTTTTTACGGACATTAATTATGAATAATAAATTTAATCTAATACAAACTAATGCGGTATTAGAAGATGAATCCATAAAACCATATCATAAAATTATTTCTCGTCCGATTGCGGCAGATATTATAAGAGAAACTTTAGAAAGATTAAGAACTCAATTAAAAAATAATTCTGAATTAAAATATGATAAAAAAGATATAATTAAATTATGCGAAGTTGAAATAAAAAAGAAAGCAAACCTCACAATAAAAAAAGTCATAAATGCTACAGGAACTATAATGCATACTAATTTAGGAAGATCTCCAATAGACGCAGAAATTTGGGATAGTGTAAGAGAATTGAATATAAACAGCAATAATCTTGAATATAATATTAATAATGAATCAAGAGGAATGAGAGGAGAGTTCATATATTCACTTTTAAGAAAAATAACAGGTGCAGAAGATGCTTTAGTGGTTAATAATAATGCTGCAGCAGTATTTCTAATATTAACAGCTTTGGCATCTGATAAAGAAGTCATAGTTGCGAGAGGAGAGCAGGTACAAATTGGAGGAGGATTTAGAATACCTGATATATTAAAAGAAGCATCTGCCAAACTTGTAGAAATCGGCACTACAAATATAGTAGATATAAAAGATTATAAAGAAGCTATAACAGAAAATACTGCTATGATATTAAAAGTACATACTTCAAATTTTAAAATAAGAGGCTTTGTAAAATTTCCTTCATTAAAAAAGTTGAGAGAAACTATACCTGATAATATACCATTAGTTTATGATGAGGGTGCTGGAATATTTGATGAAAGTATTAGCGAAGAAGAACATATAAAATCTGCATTAAAAAGCGGCGCCGATTTAGTATGCTTTTCAGGCGATAAAATGTTTTCAAGTGTGCAGGCTGGAATCATAGTAGGAAAGAAAAAATATATAGAAAAAATATACAAACATCCTTTAATGAGAGCTTTCAGATGCGGAAAAACAGTACTGTCAATATTAGAAAAAAGTATCATAAAAAGATTGAATACTGAAGGCAATTTCAAAGGATACTGTGAAACTTTATTGAGTATAGACAAGGAAATGATAAAACAAAAGGCTTTAAAAATCATAGAAAATATTGAAGGTTTTGAAGTTGTTGAGGAAGATATAGAAACAGGAGGAGGTGCTATGCCTGATACTTTTTATCCTTCTTATGCAATAAGTTTTAAACCTAAGGATATAAAAGTCGTAATTAAGTTTATGCATAATTTAGATGTGCCTATTATACCAAAAGTAAAGAAAGATTCAGTACTTATATATGTAATAACTATAAATGATGAAGATATAAATTATATAAAAGAAGTTTTAAAAAAGATAAAAGATACTAGTTTTTAATATTTAAATATATTTGAAATATATAGATTTAATAATAAAGTTACAAGCAAATTCATCACTAGCAATAATAGGATTTAATTATGAATAAAATAATAGGAACTGCTGGGCATGTTGACCATGGTAAATCTCAATTAATAAAAGCATTAACAGGAATTTCTATGATGAGGCTTCCTGAAGAAAAACAAAGAGGGATGACTATTGATTTAGGTTTTGGTTTTTTCAAGCCTAATGATGATATTACAATAGGAGTAATAGATGTACCCGGACATGAAAGGTTTATAAGAAATATGGTTGCTGGAATGTGGAGTTTGGATTTAGTTATGCTTGTGGTTTGTGCCAATGAAGGTTGGATGAATATGACTGAAGAGCATGCTAAAGTAGCTTTATCTCTTGGTATAAGAAATATAATATGCGTAATTAATAAAATAGATTTGGTTGATGATGATAAATTAAAAGAAAGCGAAGAAGATATTAAAAAAAATCTGTATAGAATATTCAATAAAGATATGGAAATAGTAAAAGTGTCGGCTTTAAATGGTACTAATATAGACTTTTTAAAAGATAGAATAACTGATATATTATCAAATGAAAAATATGAAGATGATATAACAACTTATATTTATGTGGACAGAGTATTTTCTATAAAGGGAGCAGGACTTACTGTTACAGGAAGTATTAGAGGCGGTAATATAAAAAGAGATGATACTTTGATACATTATCCAAGCGGAAAAGAAATTTTAATAAGAAATATTCAGTCGTATCATGAAGACAAAGAAATTGTTTACCCAGCTTCAAGAATAGCTATCAATATCAAAAATATTAAAAAAGAAGAAATAAGAAGAGGGCATTTATTATCCTGTAAGGAAGAAAAAATATTTTCAACAGATGAAATAATATTGGAGCTTATTAATAAAGATGATATTCAATATTTAAAAAAAATAAAGAATGCTGAATTTGCAGTAGGAACTGAATGCTTAATTGCACAAATAATACCTATTTATAAAACATATTCAAATGATAATACTGACAAATATAATAAAAATAATAAAGAAATAGACAGCAGATTTATAAGATTAAAATTTAATGAGCCTATATCAGCATTTTGGAAAGAAAGAGGAATATTAATAAGCCAAGGCGGAAGTAAAATAATAGCTTCTGGGAATGTATTTTGGGGAGAAAAAACTACTCCTTTTATTAGAAAAAGAATTATTGATAATGCCGGCAGTATTTTAGGAGAAGTAAAAAGAGAAAAATATAATGATTTATTTATGTCAGTTAATGGTTATTGTGAAGCTAAGGGAGAGATTCCTGATTATTCTATTAAAGTTTCAAATTTTTTTGTTAAAAAGGATTATTTAAATAGTTCATTAGAAAAATTAAAAAATCTAATAGAAAACAAAAAAGAGGGTATAAGTTTTGAAGATATAAGAAATTATTTAAATATTAATAATTCATTTACAAAAGTATTTATAGCTTATTTAGTTGAAAATAAAATAATAATGCCTTTTAATAACATATATAAAAAATATAGTGAAAACATTGATTTAAATAATTCTCAGAAATTATTATTAGAAAAATTAAAAAAAGAAGATTTAAACGGATTGGATGAAAAAATTATAAAAACATTTACTAATGGAATGAAAGATATAAAAGTATTATCCTTATCAAAAAAAGCTGTGTATCTTGATGAGGGTATATATTATCATATAGATGTTTATAATAGAATAAAAAAACTTATTATGCAAAATACAAAAACTAATGATATAATAACTATAGCATCTGTACGAGATAAGACAGGACTTTCAAGAAAATATGTGCTTCCTATATTAAATGCATTAGAAAGAGAGAAATTAGTAAGAAGAGAAGGAAGTGAAAGAATAGTGCTTTAATATTTATTGACTTATTTTATAATCCCACCCTATAGGCTTTCTACTATTTATAGAATTATAATATTATTTTTCTTTTAAATTATAAACTCATATTTTAGCTGCCCGCCCAATTTGTTTTAAATTTATAACATACATTTCCGCACGGTAAATGAAATTATGAATGTAGCTTAATCAATAATTGCAATTTAAATTATAAACTAAGATTTTATTTAACGTGCGTTAAAGAGATCAAAATATATAATAAAAATTTGTTTGTGAATAAATCACAAAATATTAAAAATTTTTTATTAAAATTATAAAGTTGTTATTTAAAATAAAAAACAAATAATGTATATATAATTATCTTTATATAACATTATTTGTTTTTATATATTTTAACTTATTTTATTTTCGCTATAAATATATCCTCTATTTTTTCAACACTTTCTATTGCTTTAATTATAGAATTAATATTAACATCTTTAAGAACAAACATGAAATTTCCATTTCTTTCTACGCTTTTTTCAATATTAATATCATAAAAAGCCTCATTGAATACAAGCAGATTATTATTATCTGATTTAAATCTTACATAAAAAGTTTCATTTTTTTCTTTAAAATCTTTTACTTTAAGCTCTTTATTTTCTTCTACAAAACCAAGTATCGGTATTCTAAGCTCATCAGTAATTAAACTATTTCTAGCCAAAGTAACAGCATCAGAAACTATAGCACTGCTTGTAGGTCTTCCTCCAGCACCTGAACCATAGAATACAGTATCTCCGGAACGATCCCCAACTACAGTTATGGCATTAAATGCATAATCAACTTTAGAAAGCATATTCTTATCATTAAGTAATGTAGGTATAACATATATATAAGCATTATCATTATTATCTAATGCAGCTTCTGCTATTAATTTAATAGTAAGTCCAAGCTCGGAAGCAAAAACAATATCATCTAATATAATATTTCTTATACCTTTTATAAATATTTTGTCAAAACTTATAATGTTGCAGAAAGCTATAGATGAAAGTATGCATAATTTATGAGCGGTATCTATTCCGTCAATATCAAATGTTGGATCAGCTTCAGCATATCCTTTATCCTGAGCATCTTTTAGAACATCCTTAAAATCTAAATTATTCTTAGTCATATTAGTTAAAATATAATTACAAGTTCCATTTAATATTCCATAAACATTTTGCATTCTATCTGAAACTAAACTCTCTTTCATAGCTTTTATTATAGGTATAGCACCTGCCACAGAAGCCTCAAAAGCTATATCTGTCTTTCTATTTTTTATAAGTTCTCCAAAACAATTAGCAAGCAATGCTTTATTAGCTGTAACTACAGGTTTATTTGTCTTCATAAGAAGCTCTTTTGCTGTATCCATTCCGCCAAGTACTTCTATAACTATATCAATATCATTATCATTTAAAATATCATTTAAATCTTTAGTTTTTATTTCTATTTTGTCTAAAAATTTGTCATCTTTTACTTTATCAATATTTCTGCTAAAAATGGTTTTAATGGTTAATTTTATTCCGGTTCTTTTTTCCATTATAGAATTATTTTCTATAATAGTTTTTACTGTGTCTTTTCCGACATGTCCATATCCTGCAACAGCAACTTTAAATTCTTTTTTCTTAACCATAACTTTTCTCCTTAAAATTTAATTAAATATAAATTTGTTTTAATAAAATTAACCTAAAAAACAATTACAAAAGCTAGTAATATTGTAGTTTTATTTTAAATGAATTTCTAAATACGATATTACTGTATTAAATTATATTATAACATTTATTCAGAAATTTACAATAGATATAATAAAATTTAATTGTTTAATATAATATCTATTTTATTAAATTTTATAAATAAAAATGTATTATGATGAATTAATATATTATTTTTTAATTGAGTTTGTAATAAAAAATAATTATTAATCGTCATCATTTAATTTCAAACTATCTATTGCTTTGTTTAATCTATTTCTAATTTTTTTTCTTTCTGCTTTATTTTCATTTTCATACATATAAAGCATATTATTATTTTGCAAATTGTCTAATTGTATTTTTCCCATTTTAAATATTTCTTTGAGCATATTTTTGGCATCATTATAACCTTCTTCAATACGAATTTTAGCTCCTTCCAGCGAGAAATCCATAGCTCCGTTAAAGAAGTTTCCTATATCATGACTTGGTACTATTTCATAAACTTTGCAGTCATTGAATTTTTCTCTGGTGCTTTCTTTGTACAAATTAATAGCTATTATTTCATCGCATTTTTCTTCATATAGCGGTTTTAATGGAAGATTATTTCCTTTTAATATCTCAACTCCGCCGTCTATATAATCAACTCCTTCTATTGTCTGCCTTCCGAATATAACAGGTATTGCACTTGTGGCCATCATTATTTCTTTTATTTCTTTTGCTGATTTATGATTTAATTTGAAATATTCAGCATCAATATTTTTTAAATTTACCGCTGTAGCATATATTGGATATTCATAATTGATGATGATATCAATATTTAAATATTTTTCTATTATCTCTATTAAGCCTTTTCTGCTGAATATACCATTTGAAGATATATAATTATTGTCTGTATCCATTTTCTTTTTTGAAAGTATTTTATCTTCTATCTCATTAGTCCAAATATATTCTGCTATATCATAATTATTTTGTGCTATTAAACATGCATTAAGAACTCCTACAGAAGTACCGGATATCGCTTTTATCATTTTATCGACTTCATATTCTCTTAAAGCTTTCCATACTCCTATTTGATAGCTTCCAAGTCCGCCGCCGCCGCCTAAAACTAAACCTAATTTTTTCATAAAATCTCCAAATATGAAAATTAAATTTTATTTAAATACACTCCCCAAAAATCATTTATAAACTCTAAATAATCTCTCTTATTCTTATCTGTAATTTTTTCAAGCTTCTTATTAGTTTTCTCTTCATATTCCATTATTTTTTGTATTGGAATTGAAGCTTCTCTTTGTATTTAAATATTTCTTTATTCGATGAGTATGAATCAAAATATTTATTTAAATATTTTAATGTGTTTTCATAATCTCTTTTAATTAAATATATTTTAGCTATTTCTTTATAGCATAAAGGCGATTCAAAATTTTTTACCTCTTTAATTAGAAGCTGGTATAAACTTTCTATTTTTATATGATGTGCTTCTTTATTATTTTTATTTTTTGATAATATTAAATCGCATTCCATCATTGCCTTTTTATATTTTTTTTGTTCAAAATATTTATTGGCTGATTCCATAGATTTTTTTTCATCTGAATATTTTATTGGGGTATTAAAATTTTTGTATATCATTTTAAGCTCATTTATAATAAGCACAATGATATCATAATTTGTAATTTCAGAATTATAATCAAAATTAGATATGTTTATTCCGTATTCATTTATTAAGTCAATTTTTATATCTTTTATATTTATAGTAGGATTAATTTTTATCATAGTGTTTATTATATAATTTTCTTCTTTATCCAATTTTTCTATCTTTTTTATTCCGCTTAATATAGGTGTAATATATTCATAAGTATTGATATTGCTATGTGTATTTAAAAAAAGTTTGTTTATAAAATTAGGTTTTTCTATTAATTTATAGTATATATCATTTACTTTTATTTTTTGATTCATATCAATATTAAAATCAAATAATATAGATTTTATCATGTAAATATTTTCTTTTGGTATATTATTGTCTGCATTATTTACATTTGATATTTTTGTAAATAGATCATTGCTTAAACATATAATCTTTTCTATATTATCCATATCAATATATTTTATATTATCAAATTCAAGAATATTGGATGCTGCTTTAAACTCTAGTAATTGAACTTTTTTTTCTAATGAATCTATTCTATTTGATTCTTTATTAATTTTATTAAGTATTACATTGAATGATTCTCTAACATTATTGCATATTGCGATTAATTCTTCTTCAATATTTTTTTCTATATTGTTTAATTTATTATTTAAATATATAAGCCCTTCATAAGTAATTTTATTTTGATTAGCTAAATATTCTATCATTTTTAATGAGGCATTTTTCACTATAGCATAATTATAATCTATTTCTCCTCTTATTTTTCTGTTTTGTCCTGTCATAGAGTTAATTATATTCTGTAAAAAACCTTGCTTGGCTAGATACTCAGTTCTGGATTTTCCTGCACTTAAAGATGATACAGCTTCTATAATAAGTTCTGTTAATTTAGTTGAATTATTTTCATAATCCTTTATATTGTTAAGTATATATTCTTGTATTATAGTTTTATCTTTTTCATCAATTTCATTTTCATAGGGTATAGTAAAATCCATGATATCTCCAACTATATAATATCATTATATATTATACAATTTATTTTGTTTTAGTACAATTATTAAAAATTATTAACTTTAATATTTATTAGTAATATAATATCTTGTTATTAGTTTTATGCCTTTAATTTGATTTTTATATATAATTTTTACTATCAAATCAAGCATTGGAATGAAAAATATAATTGGGTTATTATCTTATATGTTTTTTATGCAATAAAATAAATTCATTTATATATTCTTGACAAAAAATATATATAATATATAATAGTTTAAATATGAAAACTCAGAACTCAGAACTCAGAACTCAGAACTCAGAACTCAGAACTCAGAACTCAGAACTCAGAACTCAGAACTCAGAACTCAGAACTCAGAACTCTCATTAATATACTATAAAATATATTCTATTTTTTATAGTACAAAACCTCTATTGTCATTGCAAGATTTAGTTTTAATAAAGATTTTATTAGACAATCAATTTCTGCTTTCAATTAATTATTTGATTATAAAAAATAAATTAATATTTTTTTTAGTTTACTTTAAAAATAAAAAAATAATAACTCTTTTAAGCAAATATATAATTTGATGAATATTCCTTTAATACAAATATATTTAAATATTTTTCATAATTATAAAATTAAAGGAGTTTTTATGTACTTAGCACCTGTAGGTTTAGTAGTTTATAATAGAATTGAACATACAAAAAGAGTTATTGAAGCTTTAAAGAAAAACACTTTGGCTTCAGATACTGATTTATATATATTTTCAGATGCACCTAGTAAAAAAGAAGATGAAGAAGCTGTTTATGAGCTTAGAGAATATTTAAAAACTATAAAAGATGGTTTTAAAAATGTTTATATATATGAAGCTCAAAAAAATTTAGGTATAAAATATTCCACTGTTAATGCAGTAAACACAATATTTGAGCATCATGAATATTTTATAGGTTTGGAAGATGATATTGAGACAAATAAACATTTTCTTGAGTTTATGAATAATGCTTTGAATTATTATAAAGATGATGAAGATGTAATTGCTATAACAGCATTTTCTCATAAACATGCTACTAAAAATCATAAACATGATGTTATATTTACATACGCTTTTCATAGTTGGGGTTGGGGTACTTGGAAGAGTAAATGGAATAATATAAATTGGGATACTTGCGATACTTCTTGGTATAATAAAAGTATTAAGCATAAAATATTAGGAGGTGTTTTTTCTTGGTTTCATTTACTTGCTATAAAAAAGTCTGTTAAGGATAATCTTTATGTTCAAAATAATTTATGGGATATTTATTATTCATTTACAATGTATAAAAATAAAAAATTATGTGTTTGGCCTTCAAAAAAATCTTTTACAAATAATTTTGGTTTTGATGGTACAGGCTATCATAAATTCGATTTTCATCATGGCTACTTTGAAAAAAATTTAGATGATGATAATATGAATATAGAGTTTTCATCTGATAAAAAAATGAATTTCTTTGAGTATCTAATTATATCAATAAAGATTGGTATATTCAGTTGGGCTAATGGATTTATAAGTATGTTTTTTAGTAAATTTCTTAAAAGATAAAAAATTAAATCTTTGCCCACTTTTCTACTTTTATAACCCAAGCATTAGTTTGATTAGCAGCTTCAAGTCCTACTTCGCTGTCTTCAAATATAATGCTTTCTTCTTCTTTTACATTGAAATGATTTATACATTTAAAAAATATTTCTGGGTGAGGCTTCTTATTTTGTATATCATTTCCTGTTAATACTAAATCAAATAATTTTTCAAGATTGAATTCTTTTAATATAGCATAAACTCCTTTTGGAGATGAGGTTGTTGCTAATGCTGTATGTTTTTTATTATCTTTTTTATTATAGTTATCAATTAAAGTATATAATATAAAAGGGTGAATTTGTATGAGATTAAGATTTGCTAAATATATTTTTTCTTTTAAATTATGAATGGATTCTATTAATTCATTATTTTTATTTTCATCTTTCGTAATTTTATTATTTAATTCTAAAATATTTTCTGTAAATATCTTATAATGAAGTCCGAAGCATTTGTTATAATAGTAATCTTTATCTAATTCTATATTAAATTCTTTGAATGCATTGTAATAAGAGTAATAATTTAAGTATGCACTATCTATAAGAGTGCCGTCCATATCGAATATGAGTAATTTTATATTATTATTGTTTAACATTTCTGAAACCTTTTTTCATAAATATTTTTTATTATAACATATAAAATAAGTAATTCCAATTTATATTAAAAATGATATAATATTTTTACAAATTTACTGCTTAAAGTAAAGATAAGGTAATATTTAAGAGAAATATATATTTATGAAAAATATGAAACATAGAATAGAAAAAATTATTAAACTTCTTTCAGAGGGGCTTTATGAAAGGGAAGAAATAGTGTCTTTAACTCTGCTTAGTGCCATAGCAGGAAAGCCGATATTTCTATACGGTCCTCCGGGAACTGCTAAAAGTTTTATAGCTAAAAGAGTGTCATCAGCATTTAAAGATTCAAAATATTTCGGATATTTGATGCAGAGATTTTCTACGCCGGAAGATATATTCGGTCCTATTAGCTTGGAAGAATTAAAAAATGATAAATATATAAGAAAAACTGAGGGATATTTACCGGATGCAGATTTTGCATTTTTAGATGAAATATGGAAAAGTACGCCTGCTATACTTAATACACTTTTGACTATAATAAATGAAAGAGTTTTTAAAAATGGAAATGAAGAAATAAAAGTACCATTAAAGGCTTTAATTTCAGCAAGCAATGAAACTCCGCCTGAAGGTCAGGGGCTTGAGGCTTTATATGACAGGTTTATTATTCGTTTAATGGTTAATAATATAAAAAGCAGAGATAATTTTGAGAAGATACTTGAAAATACTCAATTAGATTCTTATATAAATATAGATGATGAATTGAAAATATCAAATGATGAATGGGTTAATATAAGAAAAGAAGTAAATAATATAAAACTCTCAAAATCAGTTATTGATATAATTCATAATATAAAACTTTCTATAGAAAAATTTAATGAGGATAATAGAGATATAGCAATATATGTTTCCGACAGAAGATGGCAGCATATTTCATATTTGCTTAAAACTGCCGCGTATTTAAATGGGAGAAATGAAGTTGATATTTATGAAAGCATTTTAATTTATAATTGCTTATGGAGTTTGGAAGAGCATATTGAATCAGTAAAGAAAATAGTAGAGAATGCTATAAGTTTATGCTATGATTTGAATAATCAGAATATTAATGAATGGAGAGAAAGTTTTAAGAGTGTTCAGAAAAATATAGATGATGAGTTTTATAATTTAGAAAAGACTTATAATACGGAAAATATAGATGATAAGCCTCATATGGCAAAAACTTTATTCATTAATATTGATGAATACGGAAATAAGGGTGAAACTATAATATATATACCAATAAAACAATTAGGTAAAAAAGGTTATTTTTATCCTTTAGATATAGGAAGGAATCAGACAAGAAAATTCAGATGCAATTTTAACGGTACAGATAAATGTACTATTGAAATAAATTCTGCCACTGCGGCAAATGGTTTTGTATCGGGGATGCTTTCTAAAAATTATGAGTTTCTTACCGAAGCTGAACCTGATTTTTATATGAAAAAGGTTAGTCCTAAAAAACTTGAAAAAGAAAAAAAAGATTCCTATTTAAAATTAATCAATTCTTTAATATCAAGCATTGAGAATATTATAGTGAATTTTAAAAATGACTTTAATAAGGATAAATATTCAAATAAAAGTGTATTCATCTCAGATGATAATTTCAATTTTTTCACAGAAATGTTTAATTCTTATATAGAAAATCTTGAGAGTGAGAAATTGGATGCACAAAGACTTAAAAGTGAAATAGAGCAGCATGAAACAATTTGATAATGATTCTTACAAAGATGAAATAAAAAAAACAGAGATAATGGCTAAGGGAGTATTTAATAGTGCTTTTAATAATCTCAGCAGCGATGAAAGATTGAGTGAAGAATTAGAAATAAAAATTACTAAATGGAAAAAAGATTTAAATGTATTTATAAATGATAATAATCCGTATCAGGACAATAAAACAGAATTAGATATAGCATTAAAAAAATTGAAAAATACAAGCAGAGAAGATATATTTAATGATTTAAATAGCTTAGATGCTTTATCTATTGATACAAAGTTTTGGAGATATAGATTATCAAATTCAGATGATTTAAATATATTAAAAAAAAATGTAATTTCAGTATGGGAAAAAACTTATAATAAAAAAAATAATGATTGGCTTGTTTCTACTGTAAAAGAGAGAAGGGATAAATTTATTTCTGATATAGAATCTTGGATTAATTTGCTTAAAAAATTAAAATATATGTCAAATATACTCAGAATAAAAACGGGAGTATTATGGGATTTTAGAGTAGGGGAGTTGGAGGAAGAAGATATATCTTTATTAAAGAGATGGGTTGATTTTATTAATAAATATAAAGATATAGAAATAATTTGCGACAGTATAGGAAGAAGAATTGATATAGAAAAATCATTGAGAAATGTTGAGTTTAAAAATACCTACAGTAATACAAATAAAAAAATAAGTTCTAAAGAAGAGATAGTTGGAATATACTTTGCCAAAGATATAGAAAATGTTATACCAGAGGAGCTTTCTTTATTATGCAGCAAAGAAAGTGAAAAATTATTTAAACTAAAATATATAGAAAATAGGCTTATGTGCTTTGATAAGAGTGCTTATGTATTTAATGATGATATGGATTATATAGTAAGGGCAGGATATAGGGAAGGAAAAGGCGATATGATTATATGTATAGATACAAGCGGTTCTATGAAAGGTATTAATGAATATATTGCAAAAGCTGTTATGTTTAAAATGGTTATGCAGGCTTTATCCGAAAATAGAAATGCCTATCTTATCAATTTCAGCACTGAGATATATACATGCAAATTCACTAAAGAAAATGGAATTGAAGATTTAATAAAGTTTTTGAAGTTAAGTTATCATGGCGGTTCGGATATATATAAAGCACTTTATGAGGCAAATAGAATGATGAATACATCTAGCTTTAAAAATGCCGATGTTTTAGTTTTATCCGATTTTATAATGGAGGATATGCCTAATAATTTGGTAACTATGTGCAGCAGACAAAAAAATAATGGGAATAAATATTTTGCTGTATCTATAGGAAAATTTCCATTCGGCTATTCATACAGGAAAGTATTTAACAAACATTGGATATTTGATATAGATAATGGTTTAAAAGAAATTTATTAATTATTATATATTATGTTTATAATTATTTTTTTTGTGTCCAGTTAGTTTTAATAAAAATATTATTTTTTATGTTATAACGACCTATATAATTAAAATTTTTCTCAAGATTAGCATTAGGATCTGCATTTGCTGTTATAATAACATCAATACCATTAATATTTTTGTAATCATTAGTTATAATTTTCCCAGTAAACGGATTTGTAGGGTTATTTAGATGCTTAACAGCTAAATATGGAACATCTGCTATAGTCATAAATGTGTTGTTAGATACTATATCACCTCTTGAGTCAAAATCTTTAAAATAAAGCATAGAATTAAATACTTTGAATCCTTCCATATCATTTTCATCAAATATAGACGGCGAGAAATATCCTGAATGATCTGAAACTATTATTATTTTTGTATTATCATAAACTTTATTTTGTTTTAAGTATTTAAAAAAGTTTGCAAGTTCTCTAAAAGAAGCAACTGTGGCGTAGTAGCTTCTTGCCGAAAATTCACTTCCAAAATATTTTACTTCTTCTTCCGGAAGAGTTTCTATATTTAATGATGGGATAAAATTAGTATTATAATTAAATGGTTCATGAGTACTGTCGCTATGCATAATATTAAAATAATTACCTTTTTCATTTATTACAGTTAGATTAGTTAATGCTTGTAATAGAGTATATTCTTGTATGCTATTACCAACTATAGCTAAATTTCTTCCGGAGTTAGGTATGAACCAATCATTTTTTGCATATAATTTGTTCCTTAAAAAAACAGGAAGCATTCTGAATAATGAGAATCTTACAGCTCTGTTTTTATTATTTTTAACTATGTCATTTGTATAAATATTATTATCTGCATTGTTATCAAGCAGATTGTTCAATTCTTTTTCCATCATACTGTTGTTTTGATTATATGCTTTTATATTTGTATAATTTTTAAATATAGTTAAATCAGGAGTCCAAGAAAGATTAGCAAAAGAAGGATCAAATGTTACAGAATCATATCCTGCCTTATAAAATAATTGAGGCATCATAATGAGTGATTCATTATGCTTATCTTTTAAATTGTATTTTCCATCTATTTCAAATGGAGCATATTCATATCCTCCATATAATGCTTGTATGCTTCCAAAAGTAGCAGCTCCAAAAGCAGCAGTATTTGGATACCATACAAAGCCCTCAAATTCCTTTTTTATATCTTCAAATCTGTCAAATACTAAATTACCAAATTCGGGATTTCCTCTGTCTAATATTATAATAAATATGTTTGTTCCTGTTTTAGAAAAATTAAATATATCGTATTTGTTATTAATATTTTTATTAATGGAAGATATTTCTAATAATTTTTTCTGCTCACTGCTAATTTTTGTAAAATTGAATATTGATACAGCAGATAAACTTATTATTATAATTATAAATATATTGAATATCAAATTTATTAATTTCTTTCTTATTACCAAAAATGTTAAGAATAAAGCTAATAATATTAAAATGCTATTTATTATTATTTGTTTTAAATTGGGTATTAGTAAATACTCTAATTCAAATTTAAAATTACTAGATATATATCCGTAATCCATTACCATTATAAAAGTATTAATTAATGATGTTATTGCTATGAATATAAATAGAAAAGTTATATTATTTTTAAATTTTTCTGAAAATAGAAAATATAAAAATATTGGATAGACAAAAAATATACCAATATATTTAAAAAATACACTGAATATTATATTAAATGGATCTTGAAATTCCTGTCCTGAAGATGCTATCAATGAAGTTAAAATGAATAAACCGGATAGTACTGTTATAATTATAGATGATGATATAAATATTTTTAATCTTAATTTACTTTCTATTTTTATCAAATCTGATATTTTATTTTTAGCTATGAATATTATTAAAATAAAAATTGAAATAATAAACCAAATTAATAACAAATCTCTATAAGTTTTTACATGTATGATAAATATTTTTAAAAATGGATATTCTACAGCCGATTTATTTATTAATGTATTTCTTAAAAAATATAAAATAGTCATTATGAATATAAAAATAGTATATAAAGAATATATTATTTTAGCAGCTAATATGAATATTTTATTATTTGATATGTTATTTATTATATTTTTTATTTTATCAATATTGATTAGAACTATATTTTTAAAAAATGAAAATGCACAGTTAATAGTCCAATATAGTAAAAGTATAGAAGGAGAATTATATAAGAATACTAAGAAGAATAAACTCATTAAAAATATAGGTATTGATTCTTTAAATGTTAATTTTTTAGAATATACAAATGTTGATGCAAGAGAAAAAGATGTCATTACAAACGGCAGTAAATTTATATAATAATTTCCTATATGAATTATTTTATCTGGTTCTCCTAAACTTTTTATAAGCCAAAAACTTTCTGTATTTGTACCTGTTAAACTAGTAAAAAAATTATATCCGGCTAAAAAGAAAGGTATTTGTATTAATAATCCTAATACTCCTCTAAAAGCATAAATGGTTTTATATTTGTTGATTCTTTGACATGTTCTTATTAATAAATAAGCCTGATCTCCTTTATATACTGCTTTTATATTATCTATCATAGGCTTCATTTTGTTCTGTATATCTCTTTCTTTCTGCTGCCATTTTTCGGCTATATTGTATAAAGGGAGCGATAATATATTTATAATCAAACTTACTAAAATGACACTTACTGTATAGCTGCTCTGAGTTGATACTTTAAGATAGTAGAATATTATTTCTAAAATAAATTCTATAGGGTATATAGTTAAATTATATATTATATTCATAAAAAGAATTATCCTAAAAAATATTAGGATATTATATTATAATTACATAATTTTTTCAAATTATATATGTTATATTTTATAATGTTATTTGTTCTAATTCATATTTTTCATTTTTAGGCATAAAAATATCTATTAGTTTATTTGTTTTTTCTATATTAGTTTCAGTTGTGTATATTTTTGTATATCTATCTTTATTATTATTATTATTATTATTATTATTATTATTATTATTATTATTAAGCAAATTATTTTCTTCCAAATATTTTTTAGCTGAAACCACTGTATAATATGAAGGATCAACTATATTTTTTATAGAATTTTCAATGTCATTTTTTAATAATATTTCTATGTCATTAATGATATGAGGATAATGAGTGCATCCTAATATTAAAGTATCAGAATTTTTATCTATATTTTTTAAATAACCTTTTAATACATCTAATCTGTTTTCATAACTATACCAATCATTTTCAATCATAGGACATAATTCTTTACAAGCTATTTGAGTAACACTTGCTTCTTTATTGCATTCAATAATTTTATTTTTATAAATATTAGACTTAACTGTGAATTCTGTTGCCATTATAGATATATTATTATTTTTTGTTTTATTTAAAGCATCTGCTACAGCATTTGATATAACTTCTATTACAGGTACATCATATTTTTGTTTTAGAATATCAAAAGCACAAGCTGTTATAGTATTACATGCAATAATAATCATTTTACATTTTTTTGCTATCAAAAAATCAGTCATTTTTAATGTTAGCCTTACAATTTCTTCTTGAGATTTATCCCCATACGGTATATTAGCATTATCCCCTATATATATATAATTTTCATTAGGTAATATTTCTAACATTTTTTTAAGAACAGTTAAGCCTCCTACACCGGAATCAAAAACTGCTATTGGCATAAACGAATTCATATTCATATAATTTCACCCTATATAATATAATTAAAATCATTTCTAGTTATTATATGTAGTATTTCTATAAAGTCAATGATATTGTGAAATAAAAGTTATATTTTGTAATAAAATTACTTGTATATAAGTAAAAAATATAGTATAATGCAGTATTAAAAAAATTAGAGAATAGGAGTATTTTGATGAATAGTAGTATCATGGAAGCATTGCAAATAATGATCATTGGTATGGGCGTTGTTGTATTGTTTTTAATTATATTAGTTTTCGTTATGAAGATTGTCAGTGCTGTTGTAGCTCAAGTAGACAAATTAATGCCTCCTCCTCAGGAAGCAATTTCGTCTTCTCCGGCACCGGTGCAAACAACTAATAATGATAAGATGGTAGCTATAGCAATAGCTTTAGCACATGTTCATAGTAATAAAAAATAAGATTATATAGTTTATTAAGATTTAAGGAGAAATGATAATGGCTAAAAAAGAAGTAAAATTTATGCTAACAGCATTCAGAGACGGATTTCAATCTGTTTATGGTGCTAGAGTATTATCTAAAGATTTTATGCCTGCTGTAGAAGCATTTGTTAAGGCAGGAGTTACATATTTTGAATCAGGCGGCGGTGCAACTTTCCAAAGTGCATTTTTTTATAACCAAGAAAATGCTTTTGATGTAATGGATACTTTCAGAAAAACAGTAGGTCCTGACGTTAATTTACAAACATTAGCAAGAGGTGTCAATGTTGTAGGTTTGGAATCTCAGCCTAGAGAAATGATTAAATTACATGCCCAATTATTCAAAAAACATGGTATTACAACAATTAGAAACTTTGATGCTTTAAATGATGTAAATAACCTTATATTCAGCGGTAAATGTATTAAAGAAGCAGGACTTAAACATCAGGTATGTGTTAGTATGATGGCTTTGCCTCCTGGATGCGAAGGTGCCCATGATGCAGCTTTTTATGCAAAAGTATTAAAACAAATTAAAGATAATGTAGATTTTGATTCTGTATGTTTCAAAGATGCTTCAGGTACTTCAACTCCTCAGGTTGTTTATGATACAGTTAAAGAGGCTAGAAAACTTTTGGGTTCTGATATGCATATACAAGTTCATAGTCATGAAACTGCAGGTATAGGTGCGGTTCAGTACAGAGCTGCTTTGGAAGCAGGTGCTGATTGTATAGACCTTTCAGCTGCTCCTGTGTCTGGCGGTACTTGTCAAACAGATGTTATAGTTATGTGGCATGCTTTAAGAGGAACTGAATATGAATTAAAAATTGATATAGATAAAATCAGAGAAGCTGAAGAAGTATTTAAAGATTGTATGAAAGATTACTTCTTACCACCTGAAAGCAGAACAGTGGAACCTATGATTCCATTTGCTCCAATGCCGGGAGGTGCTTTAACAGCTAATACTCAAATGATGAGAGATATTAATGTAATGAATAGATTCCCTGAAGTTATAAAAGCTATGACTGAAGTTGTAAAAAAAGGCGGTTTCGGTACTTCTGTAACTCCTGTATCTCAATTCTATTTCCAACAGGCATTTAATAATGTAATGCAAGGTAATTGGAAAAAAATAGCTGACGGTTACGGTAAAATGGTATTAGGATATTTTGGAAAAACTCCTTCTACTCCAGACCCAGAAATAGTAAAAATAGCAAGCGAGCAATTAGGTTTACAGCCTACAACTGAACTTGCTATGGATATAGATGATAAAAACCCTAAAAAAGGAAGAAAAGCTGCTGAACAGGCTTTAAAAGATGCTGGTATCACAGATCTTTCAGATGAAAATGTATTTATAGCTGCTGCTTGTAAAGAAAAAGGTATACAGTTCCTTAAAGGCGAAGCTAAACTTGGTATTAGAAAAAATGCTCCTAATACTGCTTCTTCTGGTGCTTCTCAATCTACAAGCAATGAAGTTACAGTTACTGTAGGCGGTTCAAGCTATGGAATAAAAATAGAAAATGGAAAAGCTATAGTTGACGGAGTAAGCTATGACTATACTATCAAAGATGGTATAGTTGCTGGTGCTTCTCAGTCTGCTGCTCCTGCTTCTTCAGGTTCTGCTACTCCAGTTACAGCTGGTTTACCTGGTACAGTTGTAAAAATAGTAGCTCCAGTAGGAACACAAGTTCAGGACGGTTCTACAGTATTGATCGTAGAAGCTATGAAAATGGAAGTAGAAATAAAATCTTCTGCTAATGGTGTTGTTAAAGAAGTTAAAGTTAAACCAGGAGACGCTGTAGTTGCTGGTCAGGAATTGGCTATTGTAGGCTAATGATGATGCTTGTTGTAAGGAGATAAAAATAATGAGAAAAATATTTTTAGTATTTGCACTTGTCTTTATGACTGCATCAATGGTACTTGCTCAGGAAAGTACTCAGAAACCTCTTAATATAAAAGATTCGCTTATTTCTTTGGCTAGAAATACAGCTTTTGGAGGACTTTTTCCTAGAAGCGAACAGGAAATAGCAGAAGCTCAGGCTAAAGCTGAAAATAGTAAGCAGGAAAAATATCAAACTAAATTAAATGATATTAAAGTAAAATCTGTACCACTATGGCAGAATCTTATAATGATTTGTGTAGGACTAGTTTTAGTTTATCTTGCTATAGCTAAAGGATTTGAACCATTACTTCTTATTCCTATAGGTATGGGTGGTATTTTGGCTAATATTCCTATTGCTAATATTGCAGCACTTCCTGTAGTTGAAGTTATGAACGGTATACCAGTAACTTTAAGTAGCGGAGGTTTTTTGGGTCAGATATACACTTTTGGTATTGAATCTGGATTGTTCCCATTATTCATATTTATAGGTGTTGGTGCTATGACAGATTTCGGACCTCTTATTGCTAACCCTAAAACTGCATTATTAGGTGCTGCTGCTCAGATAGGTATATTCGGAACTTTGCTTGGTGCTATGATATTATCAACTTATGTTCCTGTAATTTCTTTCACTTTGAAAGATGCTGCTTCTATAGGTATTATAGGCGGTGCTGACGGTCCTACTGCTATATTTACAGCTTCAAGACTTTCACCTTCTTTATTGGGTGCTATTGCTGTTGCTGCTTATTCATATATGGCTTTGGTTCCTATTATTCAGCCTCCTATTATGAAATGGCTTACTACTGAAAAAGAAAGAAAAATTGAAATGAAACAGTTACGTCCTGTAAGCAAAAGAGAAAAAATTATTTTCCCTCTTAGCGTTATAATACTTGTAGCTTTACTTTTACCTGATGCTGCTCCTCTTATTGGTGCTGTTATGTTTGGTAATTTGCTTAAAGAATCTGGTGTTACTGACAGACTTTCAAAAACTGCTCAGAATGAATTAATAAACATTGTTACAATTATGTTAGGTTTATCAGTTGGAAGTAAATTAGCTGCTGATAAGTTCTTACGTTTTGAGACACTTGGTATATTGGTATTAGGTTTAGTAGCATTCTCTATGGGTACTGCAGGCGGTGTTCTTCTTGCTAAATTAATGAATTTATTCAGCAAAGATAAAATCAATCCGCTTATTGGTGCTGCCGGAGTATCTGCTGTTCCTATGGCTGCAAGAGTTGCTAACAAAGTAGGACAAGAGGCTAACCCTCATAACTTCTTACTTATGCATGCTATGGGACCAAACGTTTCTGGTGTAATTGGTTCTGCAGTTGCTGCTGGAGTGCTTTTGGCTATACTTGGTTAATGATTAAATTATTTATAAAAAATTAAAAGGTGTGAATCTTCAAAATGATTTGCACCTTTTTTATTTATTCTATATTGATTTTTTTTTGATATATATTATACTATAGATATACTATTCAAGGAATGATTTGATGTCAGCAAACAGCAAACAGCAAACAGCAAACAGCAAACAGCAAACAGCAAACAGCAAACAGCAAACAGCAAACAGCAAACAGCAAACAGCAAACAGCAAACAGCAAACAGCAAACAGCAAACAGCAAACAGCAAACAGCAAACAGCAAACAGCAAACAGCAAACAGCAAACAGCAAACAGCAAACAGCAAACAGCAAACAGCAAACAGCAAACAGCAAAATTCTAAATTAATCAGTCAAAACTTTTTCTTTTTTATTTTAATCAAAAGTAATTTTATCTCTTCATTGCAAATTTTTTTATATAATATTTGTTTTATAGGTGCTTCATTATGAAAATAAGTGTAATAGTACCTTGTTATAATGAAGAGCTTGTTATAGAAATATTGTATAATAGATTGATTAATGTACTTTCTAATTATAATGATTATGAAATAATTTTTATAAATGATGGAAGTTATGATAATACAGAATATATAATCAATAAATACAGAAAAGAAAATAATAATATAAAGCTTTTTTCTTTTTCAAGAAACTTCGGTCATCAGGCTGCCGTAAGCTGCGGTATTCTTAATTCTTCAGGTGATATAGCTATAATAATAGATGCTGATTTACAAGATCCTCCAGAGCTTATACCTTCTATGATAGAAGAGCATATTAATTCAAAAGCTAATGTTATATATGCATGCAGAACTTCAAGAGAAGGGGAGAGTTTTATTAAAAAAATTACTGCTAATTTATTTTATAGATTAGTTAATTTATTATCGGATGTGAAATTTCCTCTTGATACAGGAGATTTTAGATTAATAGATAGAAATGTAATTAATGCATATAAACAATTTAAAGAAAAGCCCAAATATATACGCGGATTAATTAGCTGGATGGGATTCAAACAAAAACCATTTTTATATAATAGAAAACCTAGAGAAGCTGGTAAAACTAAGTATACATACAAAAAAATGTTTAATCTTGCTTTAACTGCTGTAATATCATTTTCTACAAAGCCTTTAAGAATATCTTTAATTTTAGGTATTTTATCTATGGTTTTGGCTCTTATATTGTCTTTATATGTATTTATAAAATATTTCTTTTTTAATTCTGATATTATAAAAGGCTGGTCTTCTATAATGATAACTGTTATTTTTATGGGAGGTGTTCAGCTTTTAAGTTTATCTGTAATTTCTGAATATTTAGCAAAAATATATGAACAAATAAAAAACAGACCTGAGTTTATTATAAAAAATAGTGAGGATGAAAATTATGAAAAATAGTATTAAAAGATTTATAAATATAATAATAAAAAATAAAGTTTTTCTCATTTCATTTATATTCATCATATTGTCTTATATATTAAGAACAATACTATTAACATTTACAACTTTAATAGATGATGAAGCTCATTATGCATTATGGACAAAGCATTTACCGTTCGGATTTTTTGACCATGGCGGTGGTATAGCATTTTTTATGAAACTAAGCATGATCATATTTGGAAATACTGGATTTGGTGTTAGGTTTGGAAGTATTTTATTTAGTATATTAGTATCTGTTTTTATTTATATATTTGTAAGTAAAGAAAAAGATGAAAACGCTGCTGTAATATCTGTTATACTCTTTAATACAATACCTTTTTTTGCCGGTCTTTCGCTTATTGTAACAATAGATACACCTATGTTTTATTTTTTACTTTTTTCTATAATGGCATATTATAAGGCTATATATTCAAATAAAAATTATTTTTATTTGGCCGGATTTTTATTTGGATTTAGTTTGCTTTCTAAAGAGGGTGCTATTTTTGTAGGTTCTTCAATATGTTTTTTTATATTAATTTCAAATAGAAGAAAAGAGATTTTTTTATACAAAGAGTTTTATTTATCATTTATAGCTGCCGCTTTAGTTTATTTGCCTTTTATAATATATAATTTTCAAACGGATTTCACATTCATAAAATATGCATTAGACAGACAGCTGCAAAAGCCGGGAAGTATTAATAGAACTTTGGACTTTTGGGGGGCACAAATAGGTTTATACAGTCCTTTATTTTTTATATTATTTTGTTATTTGATTATAAAAACAACTTTGCAATTTTTTAATAAAAAAGAAACAGAAAATAATTTTTATTTTGCTTTTATATCTTTAATACCTTTTATTTATATAGTTCAAAAATCTTTCAAAAATAAATTGGAAGCTAATTGGGCTTTATTTATGTATGCTGGAGGTTTATTTTTAGTATCGTATTATATATCTAAAAACTGGAATAAAAAATATATAAGAAATCTTTTTCTTTCCAACATTTTACTTTGCAATATAGCTATTTTTATAATAATACTTCAATATTTTGTGCCTATTATACCAATAAAAGGAGACCCTACTGATAGATATTATAAATATAATGCTATAAGGTATGATTTAAAAGAATATTATAATTTAAATATGGATAAGAATATTAGAATGTTTGCATTAAATTATCAAATTCCTTCAATGATTAATTTTTATATAAATCCGGAAAATGAAGCAGTATGTTTAAATTGGAATACATATCACCCTACAGTATTTGATTTTTGGTATGATGATAATAACTTTATAGGAGATGATTTATATTATATAACTACTTCTCCTGATACAAATTTAGCTTCTAAGTATTTTGATAGTATTGAATATATAACAAACTTTCAATCATATAGAAAACAAATTAATGGAGATAAAAGGTATTTAGATAATTATTATATATATTTATGCAGAAATTATAATGGTAAAAAACAGACTATATTTATAAAAGTGAAAAAATAAAGTTTTAAATATCGATATATGCTCATTAATAAAATGAGCATATAATTATTTAATTTTTTATTAAAACTCTGCACAAAATCCCTTATATTTCTCCACATAACCTACTGGATTGTATGATAATTTTGCTTTTCTAAGTCCCAAATCTCCTACGTCCTGCTCTCTATTAACAAATTTAAATCTTTCATAATCGATTACATAATTTTTTAAATTTTCTAAGAACATCCTGTTTATAGCCTGATAAGTACCTTTATAATTTCTATCCCCTCTTTCAGAATGAACTACTATTGTATCTCTCATACTCAAATCAGCTATTGTATATGCTACTACTTTTTTATCAATATATATTGCACCGCCTGCTATATTGCTTATAATATCCCAATTATCAAGTAAAGTTCTTATCATTATTGTATCAGCTTCTGCTCTTACTTCATGTGATAATAATTTATTACTGTCGAAAGCTTCACATTCTTCGGCATTATTTTGAGATGCATCATTATTCTTCTTTTCTTCTTCTTCCCATTTGGCTTCAAAATCAAGTATATCTTTTACAATAGTTTTATCTATAGGCTTGTACTCAAAATCATTTTTTATAAATTGATTATAAAGATTCTTTTTATTATGGAATTTTTTTCCGGGTAGTGTAACAAGTTCATTAAAATCATATAGATATTCCCATTCATCTCTGCTTTCTCTTATTTTTATTTTAGTAGTTTTCTCCCAAAATAAAGCGAGTTCTTTAGGTATTCTTATAATAGCCTCTCCTGATATTTCACAAGGTCCCATATCATTGCAGAAATTAGTATTAAACCAATCTCCTACAGGTGCCCAATAAGTAATATATGGTGATTTCTGTCTTATCCAAACTAATTTTTCTGTGAATGCCCACTCAAGCATGTATATATCTTTAAGTCCTAGAAGATTCATAAATGTATAATCTGCTGACTGTTCTGGTGTTATAGAAAAATATTTATGATATAGTTCCTGTTTATCTAAACTAATAGGCTCAAAATTAAGCATATATTTTTATCCTTTTTTTAATTTTATTGACTACATATTATATATTAAAATTAATTAATGTAAATGTTGTCAATTTAGCAATTTCAAACATGTACTGCCATTTGTACTTCTATTATTTTTTTGTTTTTTACTCCTATTACTATAAATTATTATTGATATTATTATTATAGTATTATATATTATTATAATCAAGTACTAACAAATATGTTATATACTAACTATAAGTAAAGTATAAGGATAGTTTTATGAAAAAAGATAGCTTGAAAGAAAAATATATGGAAGATACAGGTTTTGCATATACTATGTCATTGATATCTGGTAAATATAAAATGATAATATTATATATATTGTCAGAATTAAAAGTTGTAAGATATAATGAATTAAAAAGAATAATATCAGCAATATCTCATAAAACATTAAGCCTGACTTTAAAAGAATTAGAAAAAGACGATCTAGTAATTAGAAAGGAATATCCTCAAATACCTCCTAAAGTAGAGTATAGTTTATCAAAAAGAGGAAAATCTTTAATACCTATACTAGATGCTATATGTGTATGGGGAGAGAAAAACAGAAAATAATTAATTATTTTTATTTTTTTTATTAATAAAACTTCTTACCCTTCTAAAGAAGTCATTTTTACCATTTTCATCTATAAGTACATATTTCAGCATAAATCTTAAATATGGATGATATACATACATTGTTTCTTTTATTGTTAGTCTTGTTCTGCCATTTTCAGTATCTTCTAATATATATGTCCATAAGGCTGTAAATTCATTTTCCATTTTTACTATTGATATTTCGCTGTTTTCTATTCTTCTTACTTCTATTAATTCCTGATATGTTCTTCTATTTGAATATGTCTGCATTATTTTTAATTTATCATTATCTAGTTTTTCTACGCGAACTATTGATATATATTTTAACCAAGCAGGGTAGTTTTCATAATCTATAAGCAAATTATATAGTTCATCTCTTTTAATATTAAATACTTGAGTTTTTTCTTTTGAGAAAGCAGGCGGGATATTCTTTCCTATCAATGTTGGAAGAAATATCATTATAGCCATTAGTAGTAATGGAAGTATTATAAATATTGGTACTAAGTAAACTAACATTTATTCGCCTCTTTTATTTAAAGTATAAAATTTTGAATGATAATATTTATTAAAAAAGTTTTTTATTATTATAAGTATAATTCCACAGAATGGAACGGCAAATAACACTCCCAGAAAACCGAAAAGAACTCCGCCTATAATAGTACTGAACATTACAGCTATAGGGTGTATCTTTACTGATTTACCTAATATTTTAGGAGCCATTATTCCTGAATCTATTACTTGTATGATTCCGTATATTATACACATTTTTAAAGCTCCGTACCACCATATTTGTTCTGTAATGATTCCTATAAATAATGCTGAGATAAATGCTGCAAATGGACCTATAAATGGTATATAATTTAAAATTCCTCTAAGTAAAGCTAATATAAATGCATATTTAGTATTTGTTACAGAGAGAAATATATAAGTTATTATAAAAAATGATATAGCTAATATAGTCATTCCAACTACATAGCCGTTTATTATATAATTTGAATTTTTTATTATATTACTTACAGAATTTTGCCATCTCATAGGAACTAATTTTATAATTCTTTCCTTGATATTTTGAAAATCAAGCATCAGATAAAAAGTTACAAATGGAAGTATTACAAAATATGAAAATATTATGCTGAATATTTTTGTTATGCTGTTTATATTCTGGAATCTAAAATCTATAATTTTTTTATACATTAAAGTTATTACGCCGCTATTTCCAAATAAAAAGTCATTTATAGCTTGCGAATCTATTTCTAAATTTACATCAAAACTTTTTCCTATAGTTCTATTTAATTTTTCAGATAATGTTATAAGCATGCCTGATATAGAGCTGTATATTTTATCTACATACTGCGGCAATGTTTTAAATATTACTTCAATCTGTTCTATAGTTCTAGGAAGTATGAATATAAAGAATATTATAGCCAATATCAGTAATGGTATATATATTAATAGTACGGCTGCTATTCTAGGAATTTTTTTCTGCATTTTGGTTATTAATGGGTCAAACATATATGCAATGAATATACCCCAAATGAACGGGGCTACTAAATATCCGGCTTCTTTAATTACCCATAAAGTGAATAGTGCTAATATTAATACTATTGAAGTTTTTGCCCATATATATTTCCAAAATGGTATTAAAGCTGCTATAAGTATAAGAAATAGTATAATAGGATTGATTATTTCTTTAATTAAATAACAAAAATAAAAAAATGCCATAAATACTATAGCGACTAATAGTATTTCTCCGCCAATAATGAAAATTTTATTATGTATTAAAGAATTATTGTCTTTAGAAAAAAAATTATTTTTACTAATCATATCTTTATATTATAATATAAATAGCTTTTTTTACAACATATTTTATAAAGTTTTATAAAAATATAAAAAAAATACTTGCTATTTTTTTTTAATATGCTATAATCTAGAACATATCATTGATGAATAATTTTAAGGGCCTGTAGCTCAGATGGCTAGAGCGTTCGACTGATAATCGAAAGGTCGGTGGTTCAATTCCTCCCAGGCCCACACGCTCAGGTTCCTTTCATATAACGGGGGTTTAGCTCAGTTTGGGAGAGCGACTGCCTTGCACGCAGTAGGTCGTGGGTTCGATCCCCATAACCTCCACATCTTTATAAAACTATTCTTAAATTATTTAGGAATAGTTTTTGTTTTTTTAACTATAAATAATTTTTCTCCGATAATAAAATGAAAGGATATTTTTTATGAAAAACCCTATACTTATATTATCAATAATTATATTTTTAGCTTTTATACCATTTAATAATCTCTATCCTCTTAGTCAAGATGAAGAAACTTTTTTAGATGCTGCTATATTTGGAGATGAAGATGTCATAGAAAAAATTATTGCTAAAAATATTAATGTTAATATACAAGATGATGTAGGAAATACTGCTCTTATATTAGCATGCATGGAAGGGCATGTTAAAGTTGTAGAGTTATTAATTAAAGCAAATGCCGACAAGTCAATAGTCAATAAACATGGAAATGATGCTTTATTTTATGCTAAAAGAAACAATTATAATGATATAATAAAAATGCTTGAATAGTTTTATTCTTTTATATTACTATCTATTATAATAACTAATTCATGTTCTCTATCAACCTGATAGTCATAATCAGGATTTAATATTATTTTTGATCTATGTTTTATTCCTATAGTAACTATATTTCTTTTAAGCAATTCCAAATATAGTTTATAGAAAAATATACTTTCAATATCTGAAAAATATTTTTCATAAGGAATCATAATAATATCATTACCGTTTTTTGTTAATAGATCATTAAATACATAAAGTAAATCTGCATTAGTAGAAGATGTCGCCATAAGCATTCCTATTAATCTTCCGCTTACTATGAAATCTTTTATATCATTTGAATCTATTAAATTCCTATTTTCTATAGAACTTAGCAAAGAGAGAATAGGTATGTCATGATTTTCTTTGTCAATTTAACTATCTTCCTTACTATTAAAAGTATATTTATGGCTTTAATATCTGTTTCTAAATTTTCTGATATTAATACTATTTTTGTAATATTATTCTCATCTATTTTTGAAGCTATAAAATCTTTTTTTACTTCTGCATTTTCTATATCTTCATAATATAGTTTTACTATCTTTTCTTTTCTAGTATATTCAGATATTTCTCTTATGATTTCATTTTCTTTTCCTTTATCCAATATAAGAAGCACTTGATGATCATAAATCATTTTATCTGACATATGAATGGAGGTATCTATATTTTTAAAATTATCATCTTTTTTATATAGAATTACTAATTTATTATTTTCTTTTATTTCTTCATCATAATCAGGTACTAATAAAGTTTTATTTATTTTTACAATTTCATCATCTTTAATAATTTCTTCTTTCACTATTCCCATCAGTATTTCTTTTCTTTTTAAATAAATTAAGGATAAATTTTTGAATGTTTTATTTTTATGATTATTTATTTCTATCTTTATATCTATGCCGCTTATATCAAATAGTTCTTGATAAATGCTGCTTAATCCTGTATATGTTATACTTTGCCCTATTAATTTGTAAAGAATTTCAGATTTATAAATTATATGTATATGAAATAAATCGCTGTCATTTATAGATTCTATTATTTCTATGCTTTCTTTTTTATTTACTAATATACATATATCAATTTTTTTAGTATTAGGATTTCCTTTTAGTATCTTTTTTAATGATAACAATATTTTAAGCGATTTTACATCATCATCATTAACAATAGAAATATTACTAGCTTTTTCTATATTCAGAAGCTGTAAGTTTTCAAATATGCTAGGATCTCCCTGTCTTATAACTATATTTGTTTTTTTGTAATTTTTGAAAAAAGAAATTCGTTTTTTTATTGCATACGAATTTTCTTCAGACAATAGAACTATATTTTTAGCCCTACCAGACATAAATTCATTTATAATAGTTAAAACTTCTTCTCCATATCCAAGTATAATAGAATGATTTCTTTCCATTATAAAAGCATTTCCATTGCTAAGATTTTGTATTCTTTCCTGTAATGAATTATTAATCATAGCTATCAAAAGACCCCAGCCGCATACCCCAAAGAAAGTTACAGCTAAAAATGTTATAACAATGCCGTTAAATCCTCTGTCAGCCTCAGCAGCAGATATGTTTCCTGTATCTATAAACTGCATTAAACTATCCCAAAATGCCTCTGAAATAGGGTAGTTAAATACTATTTTCATAAATAATGAAACAACTAATAATATTGAAACTATTATTATTACTAATATCATTAATTGATATAATAGACCTTTATTGAATACTCTATCTATCTTATATTTGATATATTTTAATAGCTTATTAAAAAACATAATGCACCTCTATTTTATATAGTTTCATAATTAGTTATTACAACTATTTCATCTAGTATATTAATTATTGTATTAGGCATTGGATTCAATATAATTTTTGATACACTTTTTATACCTATTAATATAACGTCTTTCTGTAAAAGTTCTATATGCACATCTATAAACTCTTTAGGTTCATTAAAATAATCTGAATATTTCTGCATAATAATATCTTTACCATTTTTACTTAATAGACCATTAAATACTGATAGTATATCCGGATTGAGAGAAGCATGTGCCATAAGCATTCCTATTAGTTTGCCGCTTACTATAAAATCTCTTACATCTTCTGAATATATTAAATCTCTGTTTTCTATTGAATTTATTAAAGATAATATTGGTATATGGTAGTCATTTTTTCTGATTATTTGTCTTATAATGAGGAGTATATTAATTGCTTTTACATCTGTTTCTATATTTTCGGATATGATTATTATCTTAGTTATATTTTTACTATTTATTATATCTAATAAATATTGATATTTTATTTTTTCATCTTTTATTTTGTTATAATCTATCTGTATAATTTCGCTGTCATTATTATATATAGATATTATTTCCATAATTTCTGAGCTTATTATATCATTACATATTAATAATACTTTATGCTTATACTTAGGCTCTACTCCGACATGAGAACTAATATTAATACTTGATTTTACTTTATTTTTAAATAATATGATTAAATCATCTTTTTCTTTAACTATGCTATTACATCCCGGACTGAATAATGTTTTATCTTGATTATTAATAAACCCCAATAATATTTCATTTTTATTTAATACTTTTCTGCTTGCATCTATAAATTTCATGTTATTTAAATTATGATCTTTTTCTATTTTTATGTCGTTTCCATCATAGGAGAAAAGCTCCTCATAAACACTGCTTAATCCTGTATACACTATACTTTGTGCTATGAGTTTATATAGAATTTCATATTTGTACACGGCATGTATTTTAAATGATGCATCTTCTATTGATTTTATAATTTCTATACTTTCCATATTATTTAGAAGAACACAAATATTCATGCTCTTATTTTTGCTATTGGATTCATCAGAGATTTTTTTTAGAGATAATAATATTTTTAATGAATCTGTATCATCATCATTTATTATTGATATGCTATGAGATTTTTCTACATTCAAAAGTTTAAGGTTTTCCATTATATTAGGATTGCCTTCTCTTATTATAATATCAGCTTTTCCATGTTTGTTCATGAAGGCAATTCTTTTTTTGATGCTGTCAGCATTATGTTCTGAAAGTAAAACTATTTTTTTGGCTCTTCCTATAATAAACTCTTCAATAATTGTCAGAGCTTCTTCTCCATATCCAAGGATAATAGAATGATTATGCTCCATTATAAAAGCGTTTCCTTTACTTAAATTATATATTCTAATTTGTAAAGAATTATTAATCATAGCAATCAAAAGCCCCCAAACACATACACCCACAAAATTAATAATCAAAAATATTATTACAACACCAATATGTCCGTCAACTGCTGATATGTTGCCTGTAGCTACAAATTGCGTAAGACCTTCCCAAAAAGCTTTTTCTAATGGATAGTTAAATAAAAAACGCATAAATACAGAAGTTATTAAAAGCATAGATATAATGCCTATAATCAATATAATAAGCTGGTATATTATACCTTTATTAAATAGTCTATCTACTCTATATTTTATATACTTATGCATTTCATTAAACATTATTACTACCTCTTATAAAATAAGATTTACATAAAGTATATATTTTATGTAAATAATTGTAAACAAAATATATTAAAAAATTAATTCTTCATTTTCTTCTTCTAATATATAATTTGTTATAATTACAATCTCATCTTTATTATCAAGAAGGCATTCAGAATTAGGGTTTAAAATAATATCATTGTATCTTTTTATACCGATTATAATTATTTTTTTCTTTAATAAGGTAAAATAAATATCTTTGAAGCTTTTTGATTCATTAAAATAATCAGAATATGGAGATATTATAATATCTTTTCCATTTCTGCTTAAAAGCCCATAGAAAACATATAATATGTTTGAGCTTATAGAAGCCTGAGCCATAAGCATACCTATAAGTTTACCGCTTACTATAAAGTCTCTTACATCATCTGAATATATTAAATTTCTTTTTTGTATAGAGTTTAATAATGATAATATTGCTATATTTAATTTTTCTTTTTTTATTATTTCTCTTATAATCAAAAGTATATTAATGCTTTTTACATCTGTGATATTATCCTCTGATATTAATACTATTTTTGTTGTGTTTTCTTTTTTTAATTTTTCAAGCATGAATTTATATTTATTTTTTTGAGATTTTATCAAATCATAACTTAACATAACTATATTGTTATTTTCTATATACTCTGAAATTTCTTTTATTATTTCTGTATATCTTTTTTCTTCACATATTAACAGAATATTATTTTTATATTTAATAATATTCGGTTTTATATCAGGATATTCTTTTATAGGAGCATCATAATTATTTTTTGATAGTATTACTAATCTATTTTCTTTTTTTATTATATAATCATAACTTGGTATTAAAAGCTGACTTCTGTCTTCTTTTGTAATTCCAAGCAATATCATTCCATTATCAAAATATTTTAAAGCGGCATCTTCAAATTTACAATTATCAAAATCATGATCATATTCTATATAAAATACATTTCCGTCATTGGAAAATAAATCTTCATAAACATTGCTAAGTCCTGTATAAATTATGCTTTGTGCTATGAGTTTATAAAGAATTTCGTATTTATAAATTACATGAATAACAAAGCTTTTATTTTCTATTGATTTTATTATTTCAATAGTATCTTCTTCATGAACCAATACGCATATATTAATTTTATTATCAATTTTATTTTCTTCTATTTCTTCTATAATTTTTTTTAAAGCCAATAGTATATTGAGAGATTCTGTATCATCATTATTGATTATTGATATGCTTGATGATTTTGATATATTCAATAGCTTTATATTTTCTATTCTGCTTGTATTTCCTTCTCTTATTATGATATTTGTTTTTTTATATCCTTTTATAAATGAAACTCTTTTTCTTATAATATCAACATTATGTTCAGATAGTATTACAATAGTTTTTACTTTAGCTTTAATAAATTCTTCTACTATAGTGAGAGCTTCTTCTCCGTATCCTAAAATAATAGCATGATTTTTTTCCATTATGAAGGCATTACCTTTACTAAGATTATTTATTCTATCCTGTAAAGCTTTATTAATCATAGCGATAAGCGAACCCCAGCCGCATACACCTACAAAAGTTACCATTAAAAAAGTTATTACAATGCCTGTATTGCCTTCTACCGATGATATGTTTCCTGTATCTATAAACTGCATCAAACTATCCCAAAAAGCATCTTTAGGCGGATAATGAAAAAATACTATTATAAATATAGATACTATTAAAAGAAGAATTATTATAGCGAATACTAAAAGCATCAATTGATAGAAAAGCCCTTTATTAAGCATTCTGTCAATTCTATATTTTATATAATTAGATATATCTTTTATCATAAAAAACTCATTATATTTTTTATATATAAAAGATTATACTAAAGTAAATTAAAATTGCAAAATATTTTTTACTAAAATAAATAATATTTCTATATAGATTTTTAATATTTTTCATACTAGTGTTAGAAGTATTAGTTAATATATACATATTTAATGCTATTTGAATATATCTAATATTTTTTAAAATATTTTAAAAAGTGATAAATGATTAAAAATTGTATCCAATTTCAAATTCCCAAGTAAAAGGCTTAGCAACGGAATATGTAGAAAGTATAGGTGTTTTATTAAAAATATTTTTAAAATGCATAGAAAATATTAAGTGTTCAAACCATATAGAATAGAATGATATATTAAAATCATGAAATACTTCAGAATATCGTATTGGTCTGTAATCTGTTAAAGGTCTTGGAACAGAGTAGGTGTAGTAAATATTCAATGATAATGAACTTAATACTTTATTTCTTGGTATAAAGTCATAACCTAATAGTGCACTTATAACATGTTCAGGCAAACCTATTTTAGGCATTTCATCTTTACCCATATAGGCAAGCTGATAAGAATAACCTATTTTTGTTTTTATTTTATGATACTTCGCAAATGGTATATCATAACTTATACTTGGCGTAACTATATGAGAAGCTGCTGTATCAACATTTATAGGTGTATTACCATACCAAATTATTTTATTTGTATATGTTGTATAGGCATAAGATGCTTCTATTTTTAAATTGGTAACTGCTTCTAATGTTAATTTAGTAAGTAATTGATTATAGCTTTCAGGTAGCAGTTTAGGATTACTAAAAGTGCCGTAATACAAATCATTAAAGGTAGGTGCGGTATAATCACTCATATAACCAAAATATAATCCGCAGCCTTTATAAAAATTTAAATTGAATCCTACATTGTATGCTAAATAATTTTTATTTTCCTGATTTGTGAATACTTCATTTTGATATTCATATTTTATGCTTGGAAGTAATGTAAATATTGGTGAAGCATTATCCCAATATCCGAAAGACAGCTGCATTTCATATTTTAATGAAAGGGAATGTCTTTGAGGATAATAATAAAAATTAGTTTCTATAGAATTTGTATCTTCTGTTAAAATATCATATCTATATTCAGGAGTAAATTTATTATACATTGTGATAGTATTTGGTATAAATTCATCCATTCTTGATAAAGAAGCATTTAAAGCTATAGCATGCGATTTATAATCTGATATAAATTTGCCATTTTGATAATAAGGTCTGTCTACAAATGAATCAAATAAATATGATAAAGCAACAGTGTAATCCAAAATATCAGAAAATCCATTATATGATACTGAAGATGTAAGAGTAGTAAATGTAAACCAAGAATCTGTTTTATTTACAGGCGGTATTTCATATTGTGCGGCAGAACTAGAATATGATATATTAGCAAATACATTTATATAATCTTTATTATCGAATGTATATTTATAGTTGGCTGATGAGTTTACTATAAACTGCCTATTATCTTTGAAATTTCCTTGTACTATGTTTCCTGAAGAGTTAATAAAATCATAATAATAATTACCGTCGCTGTAGTATGAATCTGCTGTAAAAGTAAATACCTGATGTTCATCAATATTTCTTGAAAACAGTATTGAAGGTCTTACAGTATTATAAGCACCATAACCTAATGATATTAAAAGTATATCTTGAACAGGACTTTTAGTTGTTATGTATATTGAGTTTCCTATTATTTCAATAGATTCTATCAAATTTGAAGGTATTCTTCTTAAATCAACACCGGCATCAGCATTTCCTTTAGCAGTATTCATAAGTACGCCATTAACATATATTTTTATATTGTCTCCGTTGGCCCCTGCCGGATCAATAACTTCATTGCCCATATATGTACCTTTATTTACAAATCCCGGCTGATTAGCTAAAACTTCCTGTGCATTTTTATAACCCATTCTGTCTATTTCTTCAGAAGTTATTATACGATTATTCGCTTTGATTGGAACTTTAGGAGCTGAAGGCTGATTTGTCTGATTAGTTTGAGAGGTATTTGTTATTTCCGCTTGAGAAGTAATCCAAATACCTCCTTTAAGTTCTCTTATAAGATAAGTTTGAGAATACAATAAATTTGTAAATATAAATAATGTTATGATATACTTTTTCATAATTAAAAGTTTTTAATATTAAAATATATTTTTTGTTTTATTGAAGTTTTAAATAACCAAAAGGCCACCAATATTTAACCCAATCGCTAGTGTTTTCATTAGGTATAACATTTTCATCAGATCCTCCGCCATACCAAGCCTGTTCAATACCTTCTTCATCTACTATGATGAGTCTGTATCGTATTAACATTCCAACACCTGTTTTATTATCCCAATATACTCCGGCTATATAATTTTTGCCATTGTATTTGCATACCATACATCTTTTAAAAACAGTTCTTGCACTTGTTCCGTTTTCCCATTTTTCTTCGTAATAGTTAGCATCTTCTTTAAACTCGCCTGTTATTGTAGTATAGGCAGATGTAGCATATATAGTTTTATTTTTAACCATGTTTTTCCATAGTTCTTCAATTTTAGCCTGAGTTATTTCTCCTGTAAAAGACTGATTGCCATAATAAACAGTTCCATTAAATCCATTTGCAATTTCAACACCTGATACACTTTCTTTATCAGAAATTTCTTCAGCTGCTTCCTGTCTAGGATCTGTTGCTGATTTCTGACTGCATGAAATAGATATTGCTAATATTATAAATATTAGTAATATGACTTTTATTCTATTTTTCATAATGATTCCTTTTAATATTTTATGATGTATTTCATATTTAATATACAATATGCAATACACTTATTTTTATAATTTTATTTTGTCTGCGGTACTAAATCTGAATAATAAGAAAAAGCATTATTTTCTTCAGTAAATATGGATTTTGCTTCTTCAAAAGTTTCTGCAGAGGCACTTCCATCTGAAAGCATAGCTTGCGAAATAGATAAAGTATTTGCAGATAAACTTTTAAATGATATAGCATACCATTTATTTAAGTAATCAGGACTCCAAGATGGTGCCATAGTATATGTACCATACATAATTCCTGATGTATTATCACTATTCCAAATAATTTCCACTATAGAAATAGAGTAGCTAACATCTCCTGCCGGATCAGGTACAATAAAGTCTATTTTATTATTTACATTTTCTCTTATTTGATATACTTCATTATATTGCGGCTGTTTTTCATTATACCAATCTTTGATTAGAATTGTATAATTTGCATTTTGTTTCCAAGAAGGTTTTCCTGTTGTTGTTTCATTACCATTTTGTGATGAAAAATCATTTATATTGCTTGGATTGTTTGGGTTATTTTTAGCACATGATATTGATAAAAATAATGCGATTAATAGTGTTAATAAAACTTTGATTTGTTTTTGCATAAAATGATCCTTTGATAAAAATAAAAAATAAAAAATAAAAAATTAATATTAATTTAATTAATGAGCATAATGTTTATTACTCTAAATTATTTAAATGCTTTTAAACTTTTTAATAATTTTATAAAAACTAAACTTTATAATATTATTGTTTATATGCTGTATAAGTATCGTAAGCATTAAATGCTCCGCTTGATGATGTGAAAACAGTTTTGGCTTCTTCTAAAGTTTCAGCATATTTTTTATTGTTTAATGAATCTTCAGAAAGTTCTACACTGCCTGCAGTTAAATTTCTAAAAGCTATTGCCATATATTTTTTTGTTAGAGTTGAATCTAGAGCGTAATTGCATTTACCGTACATAATGCCTTCAGTTTCAGATATCCAAGTTATTGATTCTATAGTCAGCGTATATTTCATAGTCTTTGGATATTCAATATATGAATTTAATGCAGCTGTATAAGCTTGTTCATTATTTATATATTTAAATACTGATGCACTTCCAGCCCATATCTGTTGTAATAGACTGTAATTGGATTTATCCTTCCATTTTGTAGTATCTTCATTATTGGTATTAGGATTGTTTGGATTTGAACATGAAACAGATGATAGTATAATAATTGCTAATATTGATAAAATTTTAATTTGTTTTTTCATAATAAAATTCCTTCAATTTATTATGAAAGTTTTACTATGTAACTTTCACTGAATTTCTTATGATTTCATAATATAAAGAACGGCTTTGTATAAAACCGCTATTTTTACTATTTTTAATTAATTTATTTTAATATACCCAAAGAAATAGCTATATTTAACCCAAGATTCAGGTATAGTATTTGGATCATTGGCACCACTTCCATAGAATGCTTGTTCTTCTCCATTTTCTGTTATATAAATTAAACGCCATAAATTTCCATATTTAGAAGCTTCATCATAATAAACACCGCCTATATATTCTTTTCCATTATCTGTAACATTTGTAGCGAATTTAAATCTATCTCTAACTGTATTTGGATAATTAGCTGCATAGTAGTTAGCTTTATCATCAGTATATCCCATAATTATTGTAGGTGCATATGTGCTATATATTGTTTGGTCTGTGAAAGTGTTCATCCAATTAGTTGTAAAATAATCTATTTTTCTTGGGTCTGTCCAATCTAAATATAATATAGTTTCATCTGCTAAGAACCTATAATTACGATTTCCAGAACCAGCAGCTATAGATATTTCTTGATTATTTGGATTGTTTGGGTTGTTCTTAGCACATGATACTGCCAAGAATAAAGCAATTATAACTGTTAATAAAACTTTGATTTGTTTTTGCATAAGTAATGCTCCTTTATTTCTTATTAATTTAATAGCTTTTCAATAAAGGAGTGCATAAAATAATAATTTTTTTCAGTGCACTCGCCTGTTTTAATGGTAAATCCGACTTCGTTAATTTTTTATAGTTTTAAATAAAATTAATAAAAAATTAAACTTTACGGTTGCATGCCAGCGAAGGATTCTCACCCTCATTCCCATAATATTAATTTATAATTTGCATTGATTATATACAAGAATATTTTTTATATCAAGCAATTTTATGTATAAACTTAAAAATGATATTACTTGCAATAAATATATTTTTATACAAATATTCATATTATTTTTATTTATGTAAAAAATATAAGCAGAAATGTAAATAATATAAAAGAAATAGTTTTATAACTGTACATTTTATTATTTTTCATTTATTAATCAATAAGTTTTTAAATATCCAAAAGTAAAATCATATTTAGTCCACAAAGTATTTTCATCTGGAATAATACTTTCATCATTTCCTCCGCCATACCAAGCCTGTTCAGCACCATTTTCATCTATTATTATAAGTCTGTAACGGACTGTCATTCCTGTTCCTGTTTTATTATCCCAATATACAGCGGCAAGATATTTTTTGTTATTATATTCATAAACTCCGCATTCTACAAATTTTGTTCTGATATTTACTTTATCCGTATTATCATAATAATTGGCATTATTGTCAAAGTTTCCGATTGCATCAGCATAATCATTTGCTTCATAAACAGTTTGCCCGCCTACTAAATTAAACCATAAATTTTTTAATTGAGCTTCGTCAGTTACATCAATTTCAGAAGTTTTACTGCCGTATTGTATAGTATGTATTCCTGAAGTTATAGCTTTAATCGAGTATGTATTGTTATTAGGATTTGTAGGAGGATTAGAACAAGATATAATTACTGCAAATATTATAATTAATAAATATGATTTTTTAATTTTCATTGTAGACCTCTAAATTATTATCTAACAGCAGTACAATCTGAAAAAGTGCCAAAATAACCATTGGCTTCAGTAAATTTTGAAATAGCCTCTATAAAATTTTCAGCAGAAAAGTCAGAACCTTTAGAAGCACCGCAAATTTTTATAGTTGTCTCTGTTAAATCTTTAAATGAAACAGCGTACCATTTTCCTACTACTTCTGGTGAATATGTATTAGCTGTATATTGTCCGTATATTATACCAGCAGTATCGCTAGTCCACTTAATATGTTTTATATCAAAAGAATAACTTGTTGAATTATTGTATAAACTATCAAATTTGCTAGTAGTAATAACATATTGAGAAGTTCCGTAAGTTGTGTCATTGTCCTGCCATTTTTGCTGAAGCATCTGTTCTTTAGTTTTTATTGGATTTGTTACATTATCTTTAGAACATGATACTGATAAGAATAAAGCAATTAGAAGTGTTAATAAAATTTTGATTTGTTTTTGCATAAGTAATGCTCCTTTATTTTTATTAAATTTAAAAACTTTTCAATAAAGGAGTGCATAAAATAATAATTTTTTTCAGTGCACTCGCCTGTTTTAATGGTAAATCCGACTTCGTTAATCTTTTATAGTTTTAAATAAAATTAATAAAAAATTAAACTTTACGGTTGCGTGCCAGCGAAGGATTCTCACCCTCATTCCCATAAAATAAAATATATTATATATGCTTTTTTTATTCTATCAAGCTATAATCTTATTTTTTATCAAAATATTATATTTTTTTGTAAAATTATTTTTTAATTATAAAAAAATAATTTTATGAAACAAGTATATTTTTTGCTGAGATTATGATATTATAATTTTTGTTTGAAAGTAATTATTAATTGACATTATTATTATATATAGTATAATTACTGTATATAGTTTCTTAGTAATTTTTTATAAAAATAGGAGTCAATCATGAAAAAATATTTATATTCTTTATTTATTATAACATCACTTATATTTATTTCATGTTCTTCAGGAGCTTCTAATTCCAATACTGCTGGAGATAAAGTATTTAAAATCGGAATACTTCAGCTGATAGAGCATGATGCATTAGATGATTCTTACAGAGGCTTTGTTGATGGGCTTAAAGAAGCAGGATATGAGGACGGAAAAAATATCACTATAGATTATCAGAATGCTCAAGGCGAACAGGCTAACTGTGTTACAATAGGTCAGAAATTTGTTAATGATAAAAGTGATTTAATTCTAGCAATAGCAACACCTGCAGCACAGGCAGTTGCAAATATGACAAAAGATATACCTATATTAGTTACAGCAGTTACAGATCCAGCTGCTGCAAAACTTGTTGCAGATAATAATGCTCCCGGAGGAAATGTTTCAGGTACTTCTGATTTAACACCTGTAGAAGCTCAAATAGAATTATTAAATGAGATTACTCCAAATTTAAAAACAGTAGGACTTTTATATTGTTCAAGCGAACAGAACTCAGTATTTCAAATGGATATAGCAAAGAAAAAATTAGATTCTATGGGCTTAAAATATATAGATGCTACAGTAACATCTGCTAATGAAATACAGCAGGTTGTTCAAAGTTTAGTTGGAAAAGTTGAAGCTATTTATACGCCGACTGATAATATGATTGCAGCTGGTATGGCTACAGTTGCTTTAGTTGCTGAACCTGCTAAACTTCCTGTAGTTTGCGGTGAGGGCGGTATGACTATGCTTGGAGGAACTGCTACTTATGCAATAAGCTATTATGAACTTGGAAAATTGACAGCTGCTCAGGCAGTATCTATATTAAAAGGAGAAAAAAAGCCTGCTGCTATGCCTATAGAAACTTTAAAAACTTTTGATTTGGTAGTTAATACTAATATGGTTAATAGCATTGGAATAACAATACCAGAATCATTATATAATAAATAATAATTATAATAACTTATAATGAAGTTATTTGTTTAGTTTAATTTAGCAATAAATAAGAGGATAATATGGAAGGGATTTTTTTGGCAATAGAAGGTGCAGCATCTCAGGGTATCATTTGGGGAATAATGACTCTAGGTGTTTATATTACATTTAAAGTTTTAGATTTTCCGGATTTGACTGTTGATGGAAGTTTTGCTTTAGGCGGTGCGGTAAGTGCGATGCTTATATCAAATGGTATGAATCCTTTTATAACTTTATTTTTTGCTTTTTTGGCTGGTTCTTTAGCAGGATTTGCAACAGGTTTTTTAAATACAAAACTACAAATTCCCGGAATATTGGCAGGAATTCTTACAATGATTGCATTATATTCTATCAATATTAGAGTTATGGGAAACAGACCTAATATACCGCTTTTGGGAATGGATACTTCTTTGACTATAATTCAAAATATGCTTTCACTAAGTAAAGTATTATCAGATTTACTTGTAGGATTTATCTTTTCTGTAATAATAGTTCTTTTGATGTATTGGTTTTTTGGTACGGAGATGGGCTGTGCTATCAGGGCAACAGGTAATAATGAAAGAATGATTAGGGCATTAGGTGTTGATACTAATGTTATGAAAATAATAGGGCTTATGTTATCAAATGCATTGGTTTCTTTATCCGGTGCTTTGGTTACTCAGAGTCAGGGTTATGCTGATGTTGGTATGGGAACGGGTACTATAGTTATAGGACTTGCATCTGTTATAATAGGGGAGGTTGTATTTGGAAATAGATTTTCATTCTGGTATAAGCTAGCTTCTGTTGTAATGGGGTCTATAATATACAGAATAATAATTGCTATAGTTCTTCAGCTTGGATTAAAAGCTACAGATTTAAAACTTCTTACTGCGATAATAGTAGCCATTGCTCTTTCAGTGCCTGTACTCAATAGAAAAGTTACAAGAGTAGTAGGCGGAAAAAGAAAATAATATTTGGGGGAGTTTATGTTAGAATTAAAAGAAGTTTATAAAACATTCAATAGAGGTACTATCACAGAAAAAAAAGCCATTAAAGGTGTTAACCTCAAATTAAATGACGGTGATTTTGTTACTGTTATAGGAGGAAACGGAGCTGGTAAATCTACTCTCTTAAATTTAATTGCCGGTGTTTATGAAGTTGATTATGGTACTATATCAGTTGATGGAGTTGATATTACAGATAAGAAAGAATATGCAAGAGCAGGACTTTTTGGAAGAGTATTTCAGGACCCTATGGTTGGTACTGCTTCAAATATGGGTATAGAAGAAAATCTTGCACTTGCTAAAAGAAAAGGTAAAAGAAGAACTTTGAGATGGGGCATAACTCATGCAGAAAGAGAAGAGTATGTGGAAAAACTGAAAAGGCTTGATTTAGGACTTGAAACAAGACTTCAGTCAAAAGTAGGACTTTTATCAGGCGGTCAAAGACAGGCTTTGACACTTCTTATGGCAACTCTTAAAAAACCTAGACTTTTATTATTAGATGAACATACTGCAGCTCTTGACCCTAAAACTGCTAAAAAAGTATTGGAGCTTACTGAAGAGATAATAAGAGAAGATAAACTTACGGCGTTTATGGTTACTCATAATATTAAAGATGCAATTCATTACGGTAACAGACTTATAATGATGAATGACGGTAATATTATATATGATGTTTCAGGCGAAGAGAAAAAATCTTTGGAGATATCTGATTTACTCAAGAAATTTGAAACTGCTGACGGTTCTTTAAGTGATAAACTCTTATTATCTTAATATTACAATAGCAGACTATATTATAATAATATAATCTGCTTATAATTTATTAATTTTAAGTTAATGTTATTTTTGATACATTTTTTTCATTGATTAAAAGTCTTATTATTATAGATATAAATGTTAATATCAAAAATATTATTCCGCATATAGGCAGATTCTTAATTGTTGTATTTGCTATAAATAGTCCTCCTAAAGAAGTTCCTATGGTTATTCCAAGATTTCCAAAAGATATAAAAAGTCCATTTGAAAATTCAGGAGCTTGAGGAAGTGCTGATGTAATCCAATACTGCTGAATGTTATTACCCATTCCATATACTATTCCCCAAATAAATGCCATTACAAACATTAAAGCAAATATACCTCCTAAAAGAAATACTAAAATATATATTAGAATAAATATAAATGGATATGCTGTAACAAATTTTATAGCATTTTTAGATAAAAACTTTCCTGCTAAAAAATTTCCTACTATGCTTGATATACCAAATAGAAAAAGTATAATGCTTGAATATTTTCCATTGATATTTGATACATCTTTTATATATTGAACAAAATAACTGTATACTGATGACATAGAAGCTGCAATCAAAGCAACAGCGGCAAGTGATATCCAAGTTATAGGAAGTTTTAATACCGAAAGCTGAGATCCATAAGAAAGTCTTTTGCTTACAGGCATTGAAGGAACTAAGAATATTATTGCTATAAATGATACTATATTTAAAGCTGCCGCAAACAACATTGATGCTTTATAGGAATAAGTTTCAGCAAAAAAATTTGATGCAGGAGTTCCTATTACTATTCCAGCAGAAACTCCCATCATTATTATAGATACAACTTTAGGAATATCTCTTTCTTCAGCAGTTTCTGAAGCTACAATAAATGACATAGAACAGTATATAGGGTGAAAAATAGCAGGTATTATTCTAAACATTAAAAGAACATTAAAACTATTTGTAAATGCTGATACTATATTGCTTATTATAAATACTCCAATTACTATTAGCATAGATATTTTTTTATTAATACCAGAAAATAATAAAGGCATTATTATACCAGATATGGCTATTGTAAAGGCAAAAGCACTAACTAAAATTCCTGATTTTTCTATAGTTACATTAAAAGTTTCTGCAATGATAGGAAGCACTCCTACTATTCCTATCTCTGTATTTAATATTGCAAATATAGCAAATGCCAATATTAATACTAAAATATTATTTTGTTTTTTCATTATAATAATTCTCCTAATATTATTAATTTTGAGAATTATATCATTGAAGTTAACTCAAGATGCAATATGTAAATTAGATTTTTTTTGATATTATACTTTTTAGAAAAAACTCGGCAAGATTATATATAAAATTTCAATAATTTATTAACTATTAAAATAATAGATTTGTTTCAAAAGTACTTGACAAACAATTTTATGAGTTTATTATTTTATACCAATACCGAAAGGTACCTAACTCGGTAAAAGAACTGAGGGGTGGCACGAATGTGTGCTTCGCAGCAAAGCCCCAACTATAATTTAAAAATATTAAATAAAAATTTATAAATATTAATAAATTTAGTTTTGAAACAAGTCTATTATGTTAGTATAAAATTTGAAATTTTATGTTTTTTATATAAACCATACCCAGATATATACAATCTATATAATAGAAGAATATAATGAAAAATAAATCAAGCTAACATAATATTATAATATGTTAACTTGATTATGTTAATTTGGTTATTTATATGTTTTATGTACATGACTCACATACTTCTTCAAGTTCAAAATTAGATTTAGGTGTTTTCATATAATAAAGAGTTTTTAAACCTAAATCCATAGCATATTGAATGTCTTCCCAAAGTTCTTTAGCAGATTCTGGTTTTACATAATATAAATTTAATGACTGAGACTGATCTATATATCTCTGCCTTACAGCAGCAAGCTCTATTATAGTTTTTGCAGGAATATTCCAGCATCTTTCATAGTACTCTCTATTTTTCTTTATATTTGGTACTAAGCTAGGAAGAGTTTGTATTCCTTCTTCAATAAAAAATAAATCTACTATAGGCTCTATACTTTCTGTTGCAGATACGCTTTTTCCGGAGGTAGCAGTAGGGGCTATTGCACCATGGAATGAAAATCTTACTCCGTTATTTTTTATGTTTTCTGCAAGTTTATCCCATTTTTCTTTATCTATGCTTACATCAAGATTATTATTATTATTATTTAAAAGTGATATATGAAATGGAGTTAATCCGTTTTTCCATTTAGATTCATTGAAAGTTTTATAAGGTCCTCTTTCTCTTGCCAATATATTAGATGCCTCATATATATGATAATATAGATCATCAAAAACTTTATTTGTAAACTCCAAAGCCTCTTTATCTGTATATTTTATCTTATTTGAAGCAAGTAAATTAGCATAATTAATAACGCCTATTCCTATAGGTCTATTTTTTTTATTGGCAATTTCTCCTTCTTTAACAGGATAAAACTGAGTATCTATGATATTGTCGCATCCTCTCAAAAGAGTATAACAGAATGATTTTTTCTTTTCAGGGGAGAAAGTTACCCAAGACATTAAATTAACAGAAACCAAATTGCATATACCTATCTCACCGCTTTTCTTTCTTTGTACAATTTCATATTCTCCGTCTTCATTAATAATATATTTTTCTTTTATGAGTTTAGAAGGGTAGGAAGGTATTACTATTTCCTGACAAAGATTAGAAGCCCCTACAAATCTATTAACCATATTCTGTTCATTAATGTTGTCTACAAATGTTAAATATAAATTTCCTGTTTCCTGTCTCACTTTTAATATTTGAAATAATAAATCTTTAGCTTTTATTCTTTTTTTTCTTATAGATGATTTACTTTCATAATACATATAAGCAACATCGAATTTTTTTCCGTATTCTTCGTTTAAAAGAGGAGTTTCTTTAGGATCAAAAAGCGTTACATATCCGTCTTTATTAACTCTTTCTCTAAATATATTGCTTATCCTGATAGAGTAAACTAATTTCCTTGCTCTAGTATCCTCAGTACCGCCGGCATCTTTAAGCATAATTAAATCAAGTACATCTAAATGCCACCAAGGAAAAGTAACAACGCATGCTCCTTTTCTTACTCCGCCTTGATTAAATGATGATATAGTCTGCTCAACTCTCTTTATAAAAGGTATAGGTCCGTCAGAACGGCCTCTATTAGTTTGTATTGTAGAACCAGATGCCCTTATATATGAAGCATCATAAGCTATACCGCCTGAAAATTTTGAGTATAATGCCATATTTCCGTCTGTCTGATTCAAACTCCAAGTATCATCATCAGGAGTATTTAATATGCAGCTTGCTAACTGAGCTTTTACTGTCATACTATTTGCTATCCTAGGAGTTGCAAATGTAATTTCATGTTTTGAAAGCATGTCATAAGTTCTTTTTATATATTTAAGTCTTTCAGTTTTACTTATTTCTAATTTATCTTTATTTTCGCCTTTATAATAATCATTATAAAATGAAAACATAGCAGCTGCCATATATGTTATTTGAGGAAGCTCTAGTTTTTTGTTTCCTATGTTTTTACAGTATTTTTTATAGAATATGGCTAATCCTTTGTATGTAAAAAGTAAATCCCTGTTAGGATCTATCATGGAATTTATTTTATCCAATTCTTTATCTGTAAAAAGTTTTATTATATCCTTATCGTATATTTTATATTTTATACCTTTTTTTAAGAAATTTTTTATATGAGGATATGAACCTATTTTTTTTAGTCCGCAGGTTTCTTTATATATTTTCATTAAATAAAGTTTTTCTGCTATTGTATCATACATAGGATATAATGGACTTATCATATTAACGGCAGTATTTATAAGCTCATCATATAATACTTCTATTTTCATTTTGTCATTGATTTTAATATTGAGTCCTTCTAATAGCTTATTAGTAAAAGCCTCTTTACCTTCGGTAGCCCAATCTATAACTTTTCTTAATTTTTCCTCATTAAAAGGCTCTTCTCTGCCGTCTCTTTTAATGATTATATGTTTTTTATCTTTTGTAAGTTCTATCATAATTTTGCCCTGATAATTATTGTTTATTTTTTAATTAAGTATAAATTATAAATCGTTTTTTAATGCACCTTTTTGATAAGATGTATTAGTTGTTTCCTGTAATGCTGCATTTTGTTTATTTATATCTCTATAGCTATTAAACCAATCTATGATATCTGATTTTTTTTCAGATAGATATTCAGTTTCTACTCCTAAATCTCTCAATCTTACGCCTGCCCAATATTTAATAAAATGCTCGCTTATAGATGAGTTAATTCCTGATACTTCATGTCCGTCAAAAAGATATTTAGCCCATTTTATTTCTTCATTAACAGTAAATTCTGTCATTGCTTTAGCCGTATCATTAAACCAGCCGCTTTTAAATAAATGCATGAAGCCTTGATCATTTTCCTTTCTAAGTATATTCATTAAATTTTTGCCTGTAGGTACATGAACATTAAGCTCATCATGTGCTATAAGTTTAATAGTTTTTGTAAATCCTGCTATGGCATTGTCATAACTATTATTTATTGTGAAAGTTACAAGAAAAGAGAATGGGAATTTTATACCTTCAAGTAAATATATTCCTATTAGCAGTTTTAATATAGATTGTTTTTTTTCATCTAATGAAGCATTAGAGTTTTCTAAATTACATAATTCATCGACTTTTCCGAATAATTCAACTTCTTTTTCCATTCTGTGCTTTACAAAATCATCATTATATACTAAATCCAATGTTTCGCTTGCCTGATGACCGAATACTTCAGAAAGTCCGTAGGAATAACTTTCAGCATGTATATTTTCTTCTATGGCTATTCTTGCATAAAGTATAGACCATATTGAACTTGTTACTATTCTATTTAATATAGATGAAAATCCTGATGTAACTCCGCTGTCCATTAGTGTTTGATATGCTATATTTAGTTTGAAAGCCCTCTGTGCATCTTCAGGAAGTGAAGAGAATCTAGTTTTATCAGATTTATAGTCAACTTCTTTAGAAAACCAAGTATTTCCTTCGCTTGCTTCCTTTAATTTTTTGGCTATTTCATGGCTTACGGAATCAATCCTTATATAATGCCCAAAATCTCCAAAAAATATTTTTTCATTTTCCGGTTTTTTATCTATATCTATTACCTTCATAATTTCCTCTTAACTTTTTAAGCATATTGGAATTTAATTAGTTATTCTAATTTTCTTTTTTATATTTGTCAAGGATATATTTTATTTATTTTTATATATTTATTATACATATACTACTAATAAAAAATATTTTATTAACAGTAATATATATTATATTATTCATAATAATATAAAAATATTTTTAATCAAATTTTATAGATATTATTTTATTGACTTTTATTGTTTATACTATTATTATATATTATGTTAATTTCTATATGATAAAATAAGGATAAATTATGAAATTTAATAATAAAATTTATTATAAATTTACGATATTAATACTATTAACTATATTATTGTCATGTTCTAATAGTCAGGAAGAAATTGAACAGAAAGAAATAGACAGAGGCGGTGCATTAATAGATAAAATAATATACGAAGTAAGAACAGATATGACAATAGCTATTAAAGATGTAGCGGATGGCAGAGCAGATTTAATGGCAAGCGGAATAGACGGAAGTACATATTTGTCATTAGGCGAAAGTGATTTGGAGAAACTAGATACTTATGCAGTTCCTTCAGGATCTTGGTCTTTACTTTTCAATCCTGTACCTAATAAAGCCCCATATACAGTTACTACAAGAGACGGCAAAATTTATTTTAACCCTTTGGCTATAAAAGAAGTAAGATTTGCTATGAATTTTTTAATTGATAGAAAAAAGTTAGTTGATGAAATTTTAAGAGGAGCAGGGGAGCCTTCATTTACTCAGGCTACACCTGGTCAGCCGGGTACTTACAGATATAATCTTATCCCTTCAAAAATGGGTATGACCGCAAACGGTAACGAAGAGAAAGCTATTAATGATATAAATAAAGCTATGGAAAAAGCTGCGGCTTTACCGGAAAATAGAGGAAAATTAGTAAAAGAAAATGGCTGGTGGAAATATAATGGTGAAACAGTAACTATTAAATTTGTTATAAGAGTTGATGACCCTACAGGAAGACTTCCTGCAGGTAATGCCATTTCTGATTTGATAGAAAAAACAGGTATAAAAGTAGAAAAGTTACTATATGATAGAAATAAATCTACGCAGGTGGTATACGGTTCAGATCCAAAAGATTATGAATGGAATATCATAACAGAGGCTTGGGGAGCAGGTGCAACAAGAGCTTGGTGGGATGTTACATTAAGACAGATGTATGTGAGAGAAGGCAATTATATGCCGGGAGGAAATATTTCTGAGTTTTGGAATTATGATAATAAAGAGGCTTCAAGGATAAGCGATAAAAATTCAAACGGCTGGTTTTTAACTGCTGATGAGTATTGGAATGGTAATATGCGTTTGCAGGAAATAGGACTTGAAGATGCTGTAAGAATATATTTGAACTCACAGACACAGTTTTTTGTAGCAAATAAAGAAAGATTTAACAGAAGAATGCTTTACGGAGTAGGAGACGGTGTTAATGATTGGTCTATAAGAAGTGCCGATATAAAGCCAAATCGTAATGGAGAAAAAGTATTAAGAGTTCTTCAGCATTCAGCTCAGGGATCATTATTTATAAGTCCTTGGGATCCTGTAGGTGTTGGAGGATTTTCTGATGCTTATTCTGCTATAATGATAGGTCCTTGCTCTGATGCAGGGGCTACTTTTGAATCGCCTTCTACTGCTAAAACAGAGTTTATACTTGGAGAGGCTGACACTAATAGTTTAGAGATAGGAGTGAGAGCTGGAAATAATGGTATACCTGTTGGTACTATAAAGGTGCCTCAAAATGCTAAGATGTACAACCCTTATACCCAAAAATGGGAAGAGGGGCTTACCGTAAAAATTAATGAAAACGGAGAGTTAGTTTATCAAAAATCGGATAATCTTACTGCTTATGTAAAGTGTGATTTTAAGCCTAGAAGTTTCAAATGGCATCATGGTATAGAATCTTCTTTAGTTGATTTGATGTACGGAAGTGTATTTATAGCTAATGTTATAACAAAAACTAATGAAAACGATAAATATTATGATTCTGCTATGGCTGGAAGATATCTTTCTGCTATGGACGGAGCTGTTGGAAGTATTATAAATGAAGACGGAAGTTTTACTCTTTATGGAAATTATTATTGGCCTATGGATATGGACAGACAAATTGCTGTTGCGGCAGTTAGTCCTAAAATAGGAAACCCAAATAGAAATACTGTTATTCCTTTTGAGATAAATGAAGCTATAATGAAAATTGTACTTGAAGGCTCTAAATCTGGAAATGTTTATACAATATCGCAGGATCAGTCTTTAACTTCTATAGATGTAAAAAATCCTACATGTGTATCGGATATAAAAGAAAAATTAATTGAGATGAGAGACAGTGAATATATACCTGCTGGTATAGAAGATTTTATAACAAAAGAAGAAGCTGTGAAAAGATATCAGGCTGCTATTGACTTTATAGATAAATACGGACATGCTTATATATCAAACGGACCTTTCTTTATATCGAAAATAGATTCAAAGGCTAATTATATAGAGTTAACCGCTTTTAAAGATTATAGTTATACTGCTGAATATTGGATTGAAAGATTATCAACTAAAATGAGCCGAATAGAAGATATTGAAATGCCTGCTATAGCAAATAGAAACAATGATATTAATATTGATATTTATGTTTCTTCATACAATTATCCAGATAATGCTTTGGAGCTTCCAGACCCTAATACCACTGTAAAAGTTTTGCTTCAATTACAAAATGGAGGTGAAAGAGAGTATAAGGCTGTTTTAGAAAATGATGTATTTAAATTAACTATAACTAAAGAAGAATTAGCATCTTTGCCTAGAGGAAATTATATTATTGTCGTAGAGTCCTATATAGCAGATGAAACTCCTTATATAGAAACTAGAAGTTTTGCATTACAATAGGGCTGTATATAAATTTTTAATTACGGTATTTAAAATTTATTTAAAATATGTTATTATATTTCTCAAAATTTAGTTTGGTAGGTTAAGTTTATGGAAAATTTTAATAATAACGATTCAAATAATAATGGTAATTTAATTAATAGTGAATCGAACAATGTAAATAATAATAATAATAATAATAATAATAATAATGTTATAGAAAGAGTAAATAAATCTAAAGAAGCAGAAGAAAATAAAAAATATATATTTAAAGTAGCTGTAGTAGCTTGTGCTATAGTATTTGTACTTCTTGTAGGTGCCGGTATACTTGTAGGTTTGTTCTTATTTATAAAGGGCAAGTCTGATATGGAGAAAATGGTTAGAAATTATGAAATATACAGTGAAGAGATATATAATAAAAAATACGGAGATAGTATTGTAAAAGAAATGGTTAATAATTATGGAGCTGATGTTAATGAAACAGGCAGCGATAATCAAACACCATTATTTTATGCCGTGCAGAATAATAATCTTAAAGCTGTAAAATTTTTGATAGAAAATAAAGCTGATACAGAAATTGCCAATAATTTAGGAATTAGCCCTCTGGTACTTGCTATAAGCAATAATAATACAAAAATAGCTGAACTTCTTATAAAAGAAGGCAAGGCTAATGTATATGGTTCTTATACAGGAAATGATGTAGAAAAATATCCAATGTATTATGCTGTTGCACAAACAAATAAAACTATGATAAAACTTCTATTAGATAATTCATTTGATTTAAAAAGAGAGCCTTCTCTTTTAGGTTATGCCATCGCCAATAGTGATGAAAGCATAGTTCGTTATTTAATAGATAATGGGGCGGATATTAATTATAAAAGTGCTGATGGAACTACTGTACTTTATAATGCTATTTTATCTCTTAATCCTGCTTTAGTTGATTACTTTTTATCAAAAGGGGCTAAAGTAGAAGATGCCGGCGAAAGTGATGTATATGGAAATATAATAATGGCGGCTGCTGGTTCTAAATTTAATAATACTAGTTCATCGCCTGTTGATTTAGTATTGGTTCAGCAGAAATCAGTAGATAGTGCTAAAGTAATGGAGAAGATAATTACAAGCATAGATAAAAATATACTCAATAGGCTTGTTAATGGAAAAAATGCATTGATAATAGCGAGCGGTAATTCATATATAGATACAGTTAAAGTGCTTCTTACAAACGGTGCGGATGTAAACTCATCAGACAATGACGGCTGGACTTCTCTAATGTATGCGGCAAATAATGGAGATATTGAACTTGCAAAAATTTTAATAGAAAATAAAGCTAATGTTAATGCTAAAAGTTATGAAGAGAAAACAGCTCTTTTATATGCTATGAATAGTCCTATAGAATCAAGCAGAAATGATATGATAAAGCTCTTAATAGAAAATAAAGCAAATATCAATGTGGAAGACAGTAATGGGCTTAGTCCTTTAACTATTGCTGTTATGAATAATGATGTTGAGCTTACAAAATTGTTAATAGCTAATAAAGCTAATCTTTCAGTTGTAACTAAAGACGGAGAGAGTTTAATTGAATATGCTATTAATAATGATAATGTTGATTTACTTCAGATATTAGTTGAAAATGGTGCTGATATAAACTATGCCGGAATATCAAGTTATACACCTTTGATGATAGCGGCTAAAAGCGGAGCAGAAAATATTACTAGAATATTATTAACTCAGAAGGTGGATTTAAATGCCGTTGATAAATATGGAGACACTGCTTTGCATATAGCTTCAGGATATTCAAAACTTCCTATTGTTAGAATGTTATTAGAAAAAAAGCCTAATCTTAATATACAAGATCAAGACGGGGATACTCCTTTGCATAAAGCGGTTAATTCAGGAAATGTTGATATAGTAAGCGAATTAGTGTTATCGGGTGCTGATGTTCTTGTTAGAAATAACAGAGGTAAGTATCCTATTGATATAGCAAGGGATAATAATAACAGTGCTATATTTGAGATTTTAAAAGAGGCTGAAGAAAAACAGAATAATAATTTATAAAGAATTATATTATTTATACCGTTAATAAAAACAGTGAGATTTAAATTATAAGCTGTGAATTATGAAAAAAATAATATTATTATTTGTTTTTATATTTAGTATAAGCCTATATCCTAAAATAGGCATGAAAGAGTCAACTATAGTAGAGAAAAAAGACTATGGTTATATAGTTTATGCTGAAGATTATTATAGACTTTACTCTTTACCATCATATTATGGTGAATATGATTTGCTTAGGAATGTAGATTATCTTGAAAGAGCATTAGATGCCCCTTTTGATTTTGTTAATAGGGCTTTAACTATTATAGAAACAGAGGAAGCATATACTAGATATAAAGATCTTATGCATATGCAGTTTAACTATCTTATAACTCAGAATTATATTTATCTTGCAGGTCTTTATGATAAAGAAAATTATTATTTTTATAATTCTCAGTTTGATGAGGATATAAAGAAAAGTTTTGAATATGCAGTATTTTTCTATAATCTAGCCAAAGAGAGATGGGCTTTAACTAAAGAATTAGCAGATAAAGTTATGAAAAATAAAGCTAAACTTGAAATGGATAATTTGATTGATAAAGCATACAAAATAGCACTTGGAGAGATAGATTATAATAAAACAGCAGACAGACAGCTTAAACATATAGATGAAATTTTACAGGAAATGGAAAATTAAATTAATTAATTATAAAAAATAAATATGGGAAGTGAATTATGTTTAAGGCAATGAATAAATACTATGAGATTAACTTTGATAAGATCATAGAAATGAAAGAAATGATAATCAAGGAAAATATAGAACTTACTTGTATTAATTCCGCTGGTATAAGCATCATTATACCGGGTACAGCAGTCAATATACTTTTAGAGCAAAAAGACAATGCTTTAATTAAAGGTGCTAAGTTTTATATATCATCATTTTCTACAAAGTTTTTTAATTTAAATAATCCTCAAACCAATAAAAGCAGTGTAATAGACGGTACAGATGAAAATAAATATGGAGAATTTGAATATTTTTACCATATTTATAAAAACTGCATATCGAATAATAATGAAAAATTAAAGTCTGCCAATAATGATCTTTTATCTAAAATAGTAAAAGAGCGAGTTAATAACAGACTTTATTTATTAAAGCCTCATCTAGATCAATTAAAATTAGAATCTAAAGCTCCTAAAGTTACATCAGAGATTGCAGTTAATATAGAGCGTTTATTAACAGGAATGGGAATTATAGGAAGATTAGATTTTATTAGGCATTTAAAATACATAAAGAGTTCAAGTATAAACCGTAATGATATTATTAATACAGAAACCGAAATTATGATATCAAGTATAATGAATGCTATAGTAACATATTTAGAAAAAGAATATTTTTATAGAGATATATTTGATAATTTAGATATGCTTGATGATTCAAATATATTAAGTCATAGCAATAGAACATGTATACTTATGATAGAATTTTTATACTATTATAATAAAATATTCAATAAAGGCTTGAGCAGTAAATTAAGACAAGATTATAAAAGCATACATCTCGAAAAATACAGAACTATTTTAAGCAGATTTAATATTTCTAAAAGTGTAGAAAAGTTAGAAAATGTTTTTAGACTTGGAATAAGGAAGTTTACAGGTTCTGAAATAGTAAGTTATGCTACAGGTGCTTTTTATCATGATGTAGCTATGCTTAATATGACAGATTTTGTACCTACAGATGATTTTATTAAAGACGGCGATTTCAAAGATTTCCATACAGCTAAGGCATATTACTTCTTGAAATATATATTGAATCAGAAAGATGAATCCTCTTTAATTGTAGGACTTCATCATGAATGCTATGGCTATGGCAGCGGAATATTAAAGAATTTTATGGATAAAAAAATAAATGATCCTAAACATAAAATTGATTTTTTAATGAGTTTTGAAACAGAAGATATTATCAATGCGGATGTGCTTGCATATTTTCCTGCTAAAATGTTTGAGGTAGTGGATATATACGATACATTAAGTTTTATGGAAGGGCGTAGAAATAAAAATCCTCAGGAAGTTGCATTGTTTATGAAGAAAATGTTTACAGAAAATAAAATTGCAGTAGACCCTATAATATTAGATTTATTTATTCAATTTTTATCTGATGTAAAAGGTATAGAAGTTATAGAAGAATAGCATTATTAATTTATTTGATAATTTATATTTGACTTTTAACAATAAAAATATATAATCAATAATGTTATGTATAATGTTATAGTAGCTGGTTCAACCGATTTTACAAGAGATTGTATCTTACAATTAATGGAATTAGATAATGTTAATCTTAATGGAGTAATATCTCCTATAGATACCAAAAAAGATAGAAAAGGAAATATTATCAATTCTCCTGTAGTAGAAATTGCTTTAGATAAGCATCTTAATCTTTTTCAGCCGGAGAGTATAAATAAAGATGATTTCTATAATACTTTATTAGATTTATCTCCAGATTTTTTAATAATAGTAGCTTATGGTAAAATTTTAAATAAGAGAACATTATCATTGCCTAAAATTATGCCTCTTAATATTCATGGTTCTCTATTGCCTGTTCTTAGAGGGGCAAGTCCTGTTGAACATGCTTTGCTTTATGGTTTTGAAAAAAGCGGTACTACATTGCAGAAAATGGATATAAAATTAGATGAAGGTGATATTATTCTTCAGCATGAGGTTAGTATAGATAAAGATTGGCAATTTAATGATTTATATGATAAAATAAAAGAAAGCGGAGTATATTTGCTTAAAGAGTTTTTTAAAGATACTAATAAATATATATCTGGTATGGTAAAGCAAGATGATTCTTTGGCTACTTATTGCAGTAAAATAAAAAAAGAGGACGGCAAGCTTGATTTTTCAAAGGATGCACTTAGTTTGCATAATATGACTAGGGCTTTTGTAAGATGGCCTACAGCTTATTGTTTTTACAAAAATATTTCTATAAAAGTTTTTAATAGTGAATATATATATAAAGATAATAATACTGATTTTGGTAAAATAGTAGATATTAATAATAATGGTATTTATATAAATGCCCTTAATGGTGTATATGTTATAAAAGAACTTCAAAGAGAAGGAAAAAAAAGACAGACTGTTAAAGAGTTTTTATGCGGAAATAAACTAGTTGTAGGAGAATATTTTAATTAAAAGTGGAGTATGATTATAAATTATGGCTAAAATAAAAGAATTTTTTAATAAATTACTATTCTTTATAAAAAAAATCATAAATAAAATTTTACCTGATGGGATAATCAGCGATCCTAAGTCATTTTTGGTATTTAAAAGATTAATAGTTTTCGCTATTTTGCTTTTTGTTATACAAGGTATTGTTGTTACTTTAATAGTATTTATAGTTGTTAAATCTGGAGGAGAATCATTTAAACTTCCAGATGTTCAAGGAAAGGAAATATTTGAAGCATTTAATTTATTAGAAAAAGAGGGTATGAATCTTAATGTGCAAACACACTATTTTGATAATTATCCATTAGGTACTATTGTAAGTCAGGAGCCTAAAAGCGGAGTAAATGTAAAAAGAGGAAGAACAGTATATTTGGTGGTAAATGTTGCAGAGCAGGCTATTGTAAAAATGCCGGATGTTACAGGCATGAAGTATAATGAAGCTGTTAGTATAATCAGTAATAAAGTTTTAAATAGCATGACTAATGTAAACCTTTTGCCTAAAGTAAATATATCTGATGATATGTACGAAAATGATGTAGTATTATCTCAAATTCCGGCAGCAGATGAAGTTGTTGGTGTTAATGCTGAAATAATATTAACAGTTAATAAAAAAGAGTCTAACATTCAATAAAATATATATTGTTGAAGATGTAAAGAAACAATCTTTTTTTCCGAATATATATTGGAGAGTCATACAGTGGAAAAGAAAGAATGTGAATTTTGCGGCAGTACTAATTCTGAAGTTTATATAAAAACAGATTTAGTTAGCTATAATAAATGTTTAAATTGCGGGCTTATATATCAGTATCCTGTATTGAGTCAGGAAGAAATAAATGATATATATAGTGATAATTATTTTGAGTATGAAGTAGCTAATCAGGAAAATTTTTTTGGTCTTATGAAGCTTGCTATGAAGGATATAGGTTTTGAAAAAATAGAAAGCAAACTTCCTAATAAAAATGTTCTTGATATAGGCTGTGCTACAGGTATGATGTTAAATTATTTAAAAACTAAGGGTTATAATGCTCAAGGTATTGAAATATGCTCATCATCTGCTGAGTATGCTAGGAAAAATTATTGTTTAACAATATATGAAAAGCCTTTGCTTGATGTAGGATTTGAAAGTGATTATTTTTCTTTCATACATTTTTCACATGTTATAGAACATGTTCCTAATCCGGCCGATACCCTTAAAGAAATTTACAGAATACTTGCCAAAGGCGGATATTTAGCAATCACAACACCAAATGCTGATGGTTTGTTTGCTAAAAAATACGGCGGAGCATGGAGGGCAGTAATGCCGCAGCATTTATGGCTATTTTCAAAGACTACATTGTCTAAATATATGAAAAGTATAGGTTTTAATATAATAAGTGATTTTTCTTGGGGATCTATACCTGTAGAGAAAAAACCTAATAAAATAATTAAAGCTTTTTTTGATAAATATGTTAAATTATTTAATATGGGGGATGTTATGCTCTTCTTATGCAAAAAAAGTTGAGTATACTGATTCATTTTAAGGAGAATATATGGATAAAGAAGTTATAAATCAAACATCATCAATTGATCCAAATAATTATGAATTTTATTATGATAATCT